>DYKL01000007.1:22687-31428 GCA_020722645.1 Acetofilamentum sp.
ATTTTTTTTCAGCCATTTCAGGTGTCCTCACCTGAAATTTTTTTTCAGCCATTTCAGGTGTCCTCACCTGAAAACCAAGACCAAATTTTCTTTAATCTCCGAAACAATACAAATTACCGTCTCTGCAAGCCACATATATTCTGCCGTCCCATACAAAAGGTGTAGCTTCAAAAGAACTTAACACCTGACATTGTAATAACTTGAAATTCAATTCTTTATCAAATTGAAACAGATATAATCCTTCGTAAGTAGGGGCTATAAGTTTATCACCAACAATAATCGGAGTTGAAATAGATGGACCTGTTTTATATTTAAAAGCCAACTCCGGCATATAGTATTTATTTTTTAGCAAAGGACCGTCAACTTGTTTAGTTTTGTCCACTTTATCGTGCTTTACAACATATAAATATCCGTCAATTGCAATAAAAGCCGATAAATGAGGCATAGTATCGGCAGCATAAAAATCATTTACAGATGCCGACCCGATAACACCGCCTGCCCAATGCGCGTGAGTTTTAGTTTCTGTCGGGAAAAACCATACAACGCATTCATCAGGCGGTAAAGCAGGATTTATTTTCATTGCACCACCTTTACCCGGAATATATTCCTTTTCGATTGTAATTATCAGACAGTCATCGTAAGTAACAACAGCCGAGCCGTCCATATCAGCACCGGTCGTAAAATACCAGTCAATCTCTTTCTTTTTGATATTATAACCAAAAACGTGACCGGAACCTGAAACGACGTAAACATATCCGTTCAGATAGCTTGGAGAAGACTCGGTTACAAAATTACCACCGTGAGTGTTGGCATCTTCAGTAAAAAATAAAGTATCAACATCATATATAACCGGCTGTAAATAACCGTCTCTCATTACTGCATTATTAGGATTGGGGTCGAATACTATAAAAAGACCGTTTTCTAATCCCAGATAAGCAGTATCATTAAGGATTAATGCCGAACCATCAACGTCTCGACTGTATGAACGCATTTTCACACTATTGTATATCCAAGTTTTTTTGAATGTTGAAAAAGATATAGCCTTGTAGCTCGGCACAACCGGAGCATCAGAGCCATACATTGCTCCTTTTCTGCTTCCTTGCAAAATATAAAAAATATCTTGTTCATTAGCCGGATTTGGATTTTGCCAGACTGTTCCTGTTCCTTTAATAACGTCATCAAATTGAAATTGTTTAATAAGTTTTCCGTCAGAAACCCTGATTTTTTTCAAATTATGGTCGTAAGCACCCTGAACAATGTATAAGGTGTCATTTGATTTAATCATCAAAGGTTGCCCTGTCCAACCCGCACCGGACCACGTTTTATGTATAGTTCCGACCCAAGTTTTGCCGGTTCCGAGCAAATGTGTCCATTTAATATTCAAATGAGAAGGTGCATAATTACCGTAAAAATTTCTTTTTTCATTCCCAAGAAAAGTTTTGTTAATTATGCAAGTTTTTTTAACCTGTCTGAATCCAACATTAAATTCAGTTTCATCTTTTGCTCTTTTCATCAAGTTTGACTGACAAGACAAAAAAATAAAAATCAAAAATATTAACAAATACGTCATTTTTATGTTCATATAAATGTTTTTTGCAAAAATATATTTAAGAATTTAGTATTTCAAATAAAATTTAGTTTTTAACCTTAATTTAATAAAACAAGAATACAAAAAGAGAATTATATTTGATTTAATTTTGTACTCTGTCTTTATAAGATTGAAAAACTTTAAAAATCTTCGTTTTTTAAAGCTAAAATTTTTATTTTTTCAAAATTTGATACCTTTGCAATAAAAAAAATATGAAGAAAATTGCTTTAACTATATTATCAATAGCCATTTTAATTGGTATATCTTTTTTTATTATCTCATCGAAAAAGAATAAAAATGAGGCAGTTGCCTACAATAATGACCAAACAGAGAAAGTAATCCCGATAAAAACGGTTGAAAAATCAGATACAATAACTATTGTAGCAGTTGGAGATGTTATGCTTGGAACAAATTATCCGACTTCGCCAAATTATTTACCACCTAATAACGATTGCAGTTCGCTGATGGCTCCTGTTATTTCATATTTAAGAGATGCAGATTTAACATTCGGCAACTCCGAAGGAGCATTTTCCGACAAACCGGAATATGCAAAAAGCTGTAATGACCCCGAATGGTGTTACCGTTTCAGTATGCCCACAAAATACGTCAACTGCCTTGTTGATGCAGGATTTGATGTGGTTAGTATTGCCAATAATCATCTGTACGACTTAGGTACTTATGGAAAAGATATGACAATCAAAACGTTACAGGATGCCGAACTTAATTTTGCAGGCACACCTGATTTTCCACTTGATACATTTACAATCAACGGTGTTAAATACGGTTTTTGTGCTTTTGCTCCCAGTGAAGACACTTGTCAAATTACGGATTATCAGACTATGCATGAAACTGTAAAAAAATTAGACGAAATGTGCCAAATTGTGATTGTTTCATTTCACGGAGTAGCCAAAGGCAACAAATACGAGCATCTTACATTTGATTACGAATATTTTTTAGGTCAAAACAGAGGGAATGTTCACAGATTTGCACATATTGCTGTTGATGCGGGTGCAGACATCGTCATAGGACACGGCCCGCACGTTACGAGAGCAATTGAGCTTTACAATGATAGATTTATTGCTTACAGTCTCGGTAATTTCTGCACTTACAGACGATTTAACATTCAAGGGGTGAATGGAATTGCTCCAATAATCAAACTTTGGATTGACAAAGACGGTAAATTCATCAAAGCTAAAATTACTCCGGTTTATCAGGATAAAATGACCGGCACAAAATACGACGAACAAGGCAGAATTATTAAAAGAATGCAGGAATTGATTGCCGAAGATTTTCCAAACGGTACTCTTAAAATAACTGATGAAGGTTTAATATTAAAAAAAGAATAAATTTTACGATATGAAAAAATATTTAATTATTTCATTTTTGCTTATTTGTCAGATAAACCTCTTTTCACAGGTTGAAATTACGGCTACAGAAGTAAAAGAACACATTGAATTTCTTGCTTCTGACGAACTGACAGGAAGATTTCCCGGAACCGAAGGAGACGAAAAAGCAGCACAATACATCAAAGATGATTTAAAAAACTCCGGCTTGCAACTTTTGTTTGAAGACGGATACCAATTTTTTGAAATTCAGATTGCCACAAAAGCAACCGGAACAAAAAAACTACAGATTGGCGATTTTCAATGCAAATATGCCGAAGAATATTTGCCCTTATATTTCTCTCCTACTTCCAAAAAAACAGGTGTTACAGTTTTTGCGGGTTATGGAATGACAATAGAAACAGATTCGCTCATTTGGGACGATTATAAAGATGTTGATGTTAAAGACAAATGGGTTGTTGTTTTGAGAGGAAAACCCAATATTGAAACTTATACCGAAAATTTCTTTGATAAATCAATTTCTGAATATTCAAAAACATTGCTAGCAACAGACAAAGGAGCGATTGGAATTATTTTTGTTAACGGATACGAAAATTATCCCGACGACAAACTTGTTGAACCCTGTTATTCAAGATTTAGCGAAAAAGCCGAAATACCGGCATATTCTGTAAAACGTTATACAGGAGACAGGCTCTTAAAATATTCAAAAACAAATGTAAAAGACGTTGAAAATAAAATTAAACAAGACGGAAAGACAGTAAACCTTAATCTTGGTGTCGTTGTAAAAAACGAATTGACCATTGAACCAGTAAAAGTTAGAACTCATAATGTTGTAGCTGTTTTAGAAGGGTCAAATCCTGAACTAAGAGACGAGTATATTATAATCGGAGCACATTATGACCATCTGGGCTTCGGAGGTTGCGGTTCCGGTTCTCGCAAACCCGACACTTTGGCAGTCCATAACGGAGCCGACGATAATGCTTCGGGCGTATCAGGTGTTTTGGAAATTGCTGAATACATTGCAGCAAACCAAGACAAAATAGGCAGAAGTATCATTTTCATTACTTTTGGTTCAGAAGAAAGGGGCTTGATAGGTTCTAATTATTTTGTAAATAATTTGCCTGTCCCGAAAGATAATATATACGCAATGCTAAATATGGATATGATTGGCAAATATAACGGTAGTTTGAACATAATAGGAAGCGGAACTGCCGAAGAGTTTGAAGATATTTTCAATGCTGTCGAATACGATACTTCTGAATTAAAATTAGCGTTCAATCCGAAACCTTATTCAGGCTCTGACCACGCATCATTTATTCAGCAAGGAATACCGGCAGTTTTTTTCTATGCAAGCTCCGGTAAAGATTATCATACACCGGAAGACGACGCAGAATTTATTGATGTACAAAATGCGGCTGTAGTTATGGAATATATTGCAAAATCAGCAATTTTATTGTCTAATAATCAAAAATGCCTTACTTTTGTCGATATAAAAGACGAAAATGAAAATAAATCACACGGTAGTGGTGTAAAATTAGGCATTACACCATCTTTTGAAGATACACAAAACAAAGGGCTTAAAGTTAGCTCTGTTACCGGTAACTCACCTGCCGCAAACGGAGGTATTTTGCCAAATGATATTATTACAGCAATAAATAACGAACCGGTAAACAATATCTACGATTATATGGAGAGACTTAAAAAAGTAAACTATGGAGATAAAATAACTGTTGAAATTAACAGAAACGGTGAAATTATTACACTTGAAATACAGTTATAAGTTTGTCGAGTTATTGAGTTTATAGAGTTATTGAGTTTATTGAGTTATCGAGTTATTGAGTTATTGAGTTTGTCGAGTTATTGAGTTTGTCGAGTTATCAGGATTATCAGCAATATAACAATATAACTATTTAACAATGGAATAATGAAACAATTTAAAATACTACAATTTAACAATTTAACAATAAAACAATTTAATAATTTAACAATAAAACAATTTAATAATGAAAAGATTTACAATACTATTTTTGATTTTTTTTACAATTTCGGCTTTTTCGCAGGATTTGCCGGCATACATTCTTTATACAAAAGACGGCAAACAGACTAATTATTCGGAAATGATTAAGAAATTAGAACAAGCAGATATTGTCTTGTTTGGCGAATATCATAATAATACTATTGCTCACTGGTTAGAGCTTATAGTTACAAAATCGCTGTTTGAGGCAAAAGGAAATGATTTAATTCTTGGAGCTGAGATGTTTGAATCTGATAATCAACTTATTTTAGACGAATTTTTAAACGAAACCATTGCCGAAAAAAATTTTGAAGAAGAAATGCGACTCTGGGATAATTATCAAACTGATTATAAACCTATTGTAACATTTGCCAAAGACAATAAAATTCCGTTTATAGCAACAAATGTACCTCGAAGATATGCAAATCTTGTTTTCAGAAACGGTTTTGAGGGTTTAAATGAGCTTTCAAATGAAGCAAAAAAATTTATTCCGCCGCTTCCTATCGAATATGATCCTGAATTAAATTGCTATAAACAGATGCTTGAAGGTATGAAGGGAATGAAAGGTCAGGCAAATGAAAATTTTCCAAAGGCACAGGCTATTAAAGATGCAACTATGACATTTTTCATTCTAAAAAATTGGTCGGAAGGCAAATTATTTCTACATTTTAATGGTTCATATCATTCTGATAATCAAGAGGGTATATTTTGGTATTTGACACAAAACGTAATAGAATTAAATATTATTACTATAACAACTGTAACACAAGAAAACATCTTAAATTTAGAAGAAAACAATAAAAATTTAGCTGATTTCATAATTTGTGTTCCCTCTGATATGACAACCACATATTAAAAACAAAATATAATTTTATTACTTAAATTAAACTTTCAAAACAAAACGATAAAAAGCTGATTTTTAAATAAATAATCAATATTAAATGAAAAATATCACATTTTAATTTTAGCATTTCTTTTATTTTTTGGTTGTAAGACAAATGAAACAGAAAACGATGAAATTACTACAGAAAACGAAGTAACTATAAAAAAAATAGAGATTTCCGAAAAAATTCAGAAAGAAATCTGCTTTATGGTCGATTTTTCATCTTATCCGCAAATATTAGGTTAAAAAAACAAAGATTTTCAGAAAAAGTTAATAATATTTTGGCAACTAACTTCACTGATTTTGTTACATCAGTCGAAGAAGAAGCAGGTTGCTACGAATTTGAAGGCGAAGATTCAACCGACAATTTAATGATGGCAATACCCACATCTGTTTTTGGTAATTACGAAGTTTTAACAGAAAACGAAGACATTATTTCAATAGTTCAATATTTTATTCATATATCCGGAAGTGGCGGCAATTTATACATTTTAAGTTCCTCAACTTTAAATATTGACTTGAAAGAAAACAAAATAATCAGCAATGACATTGTCAAATTTGACGACGAAAAATTAAAAATATAAACGAAATCCTGAAAAATTACTTTGACAATTATTTTACCAAGGAAGCAGGCTATTTGAATTATCCAGAAATGACTAAAAACAACATATCAGAATACAATTTCGGAATACAAAACGATCGATAGTACTTATTTTTGAAGCATATCCGGCGGCTCATTACACATATTCGACTTATATTGTACCGATTGAACCTTTTAAAATAACAAACTAATAAACAGGAACATAGGCTATTATTCTTCAAGTTGAAAATAAATTACATCAGAAGATTTCATATCTGATTTCAAAATTATCTCTTGTTTGAAATTTCCGCTTAAAATTTTGATTTTAACTGTATTAGGAGGAATATCGCCAACGTTATGAGCAAATAAAATTAATTTATTAAGTGTTTTACTTTTGTCTATTTTAAGGTTTAAAGTAATTTCTTTTTTAGTGAGCAAATGATTGGATAAAATTACTTTGTCATTAAAAGTCAATGATATAGTATCGCCGTCTTCTCTTGCAGATTCAGAAACAATAACAATTATATCTTCTGATGGAACAACTAATATCGTCCCTTCTTTCAGTTTTCGTTCTTCCGGAAGGTTTTGCTGATTTTGACCGTTTATTAAATTTGTATTTTCTAAAGGCTGAGCTTTGATGATTTTTTTGATTTTAATATCTCCCGGACTGCAATCTGCCGGCTCAATCCCTTTCCAGTGACCAATCAAAAATGCAGTATCAGATTTTTCCGAATAATTTAACCGACCTGTTTTTATGCACCAATAAAAAGGTTTGTTATTCTTATTTTCCTGAACAATTTCATTTTCAGTAAAAAATAAAACTGAATTTTGAAAAACACCTGAAAAAGACATTGTTCCTGTAACAACATTGTCATCTATCAGGCTTATAGTAGTTGTTCCATTAATCTGAGAATTATTTTGACTTATTAACATCGAAAACAAATATTTTGAAGAAACCCCCCCTGATTTTTGCCATAAAAAACCTTCCCAGTATCCCGAAATATCCTGAGCGAACAATCCGAGCGAACATATAAGCAGAAAAAACAATATTTTCAAAAAAGACTTCATCTCATAAAAACAAAAACTGCCTGAAATCAGACAGTTTTTTTGATTTTTAACCTTTAAAAAAAGGTAATTTTACAACTTCGGCAGGAATATTTTTATCTCTGATTTTGACAAAAATTTCAGTACCTGCTTGTTTATAATTAACATCAACATATCCCATACCAATTCCTTTTTTAAGCATAGGCGACATTGTTCCTGATGTTACGTGTCCTATTTTTTCGTTATTTTTATTTACAATTTCGTAATGATGACGCGGAATTGCAGTCTGTTTCATTTCAAATCCGACTAATTGTTTTTTGATTCCATCGGTTTTGAGTTTTTCCATATATTTTCTGTCAATAAAATCATTTCCGTCAACAAATTTTGTAATCCAACCCAAGCCCGCTTCGATGGGTGAAGTTGTGTCGTCAATGTCGTTTCCGTAGAGGCAATAACCCATTTCTAAACGCAAAGTGTCTCTTGCTCCAAGCCCAATTGGTTTAATTCCGAATTCTTTACCAGCTTCAAAAACTGCATTCCATATTTTTACTGCATCTTTGTTGTACATATAAACCTCAAAACCACCGGCACCGGTATATCCTGTAGCAGAAATTATAACATTGTCAACATCTGCCATTTTACCTACAGTAAAAGTATAAAATTTGATAGAAGCCAAATCAATATTTGTTAGTTTTTGAAGAACATTGATAGCTTTTGGACCTTGAATGGCAAGTTGTGCGATATTATCAGAAGCGTTTTCGATTTCAGCACCGATAGTTTTGTTTTGTTCAACTATCCAGTTCCAATCTTTTTCAGTGTTTGATGCATTAACAACAAGCAGATATTTTTGATTTCCGTAATGATAAACAATTAAGTCATCGACAATACCGCCTTTGCCGTTTGGGAAACAACTGTACTGTGCAATACCCGGGCTTAATTTTGAAACATCGTTAGTTGTAATTTTCTGAACAAGGTCAAAAGCTTTTGGTCCTTTAATCCAAATTTCTCCCATGTGAGAAACATCAAAAACTCCTACTCCGGTTCTTACTGTAATATGTTCTTCGTTTATACCGGTATAAGATACAGGCATATTAAAGCCGGCAAATTCTACCATCTTTGCACCAAATTTTTCGTGTAGATGTGTAAAAGGTGTATTTTTCATTTTATTTAAGTAAATTGTTTAATAAAATAGGTTTATGCAAAAGTAAAATTTATTTTTATCGTAAAAAATAAATTTATTTGGCTCTTTTATGAAAAATTGTTGGTAAAATTTGACATTTTTGGCATAA
>DYKL01000239.1:0-92 GCA_020722645.1 Acetofilamentum sp.
ATATTGTTTCATTGTAATATTGTTTCATTGTAATATTGTTTCATTGTAATATTGTTTTATAGCTTCGTGCCTCGCAATGACGTTTTGCTTCG
>DYKL01000239.1:192-5564 GCA_020722645.1 Acetofilamentum sp.
TGCCTGGCAATGACGTTTTGCTTCGTGCCTGGCAATGACGTTTTGCTTCGTGCCTGGCAATGACGTTTTGCTTCGTGCCTCGTAGAGACTTTTTTGCATTGGCTAAATTGCACATTGGCAACTTATTTCATACTTCAAACATCGTATATTATATTTTTTCACGCAGAATTTTAATTTGTTTTTTGAGCATTCTGATTTCTTTTTCAAGTTTTTCTGATTGTTCTTTTGTTTCGGTAACATCAAAAGCAAAATAAAGAATTTTTGTGATTTTTCCGGTAGTGTCGTAATAAGGAGTATATGTAGAATGGAGCCATCTTACTTCACCGTATTTAGTAAAACGTTTCATAGTTTTTTCAAAATATTCACCTTGAGATACTCTTCTTATAACTTGTTCCAGCTCAGCACGTTCAGTTTTAACAAGGTCAAGAACGTTTACTCCTTTGAGTTCGTCGAGAGTAAAGTTCATTGTATCAATGTATTTTTTATTAACATTAAGCAAAATACCGTCAGTTGTATATTCAATAGTCATCAAAGTATTGTTTACGGCGTTAATCATACTCTCCATAGCTGCTTCACGTTCAACGGCTTCTTTTTCTTTTGATGTAATTTCTTTAATTTTAGCCTGTAAAAGTTCCTGAGCTTTTTCGATTTCTTTTGTCTGGAGCTTCATTTTATCGAGTAAGCTGTTTGTAGAAATATTGTTCAAAATATTTTTGATTGAAAGAGCTATTTCGGCAGATGCTTTATCGAAAAATTCAAGTTCAAAATCCTGTAATCTTTTCAGAAAAGCAATTTCCAGAATACCATAGAACTCACCCTCATACTCCAAAGGCTGTACAAGAATACTTTTTGGTTTCATTTCGCTTAAACCGCCAATAATGATGTGGTAATCGTCAGGAATTTTGTCAAAATATTGTTTTTTGCGTTCAATAGCAACAGAGCCAACAACACCTTCTCCAAATTTTATTATTTTATTGTAAGCTTTTCTTTTGTCTATTGCAAATGTAGAGACAGATTTCAGAACTGTTTCGTTATTTTTTTCGTCGTTGAAAATTATGAAAAAAGAAGATAAAAAGGCATCGGAATATGTGCTTATTTTTGAGTTTATTTTGTCAGTAAGGATTTCAATCGAGTTTTCACCAATTTTTGAAGCTTCGTGAATAATTGATAGACCTTTATTTATCCATTCGGTACGTTCTTTTACAATTAAGGATTCTTTTCTGGATTTGGCTCTTTCCTGAATTGCATCAATGGTTTTGTTTATAGAAACAGCAACGAGGTCATTTTCAGATATTTCTTCAAGTCGTTCTGATATGTTTTGTTCCTGAATTTGTTTGAAAATATTAGTAAGTTTAATTAGTCTGTTTCTAATTTTGTCTAAAAAATCTGAAATTATTATAAGTTCTTTGTATTCATTCGTGATTTGAATATTTTCGAAAATGTTTCCTTTTTGAATATTTTCAGCACTTTTTATGATGCCTTCAAAATTGGATTTTATTCTATTGATTATTGTATTAAAAAACAGGCTTATAATAAAACCAAACATTATGGTAATAAATAGAATTAGGATAAAGTAAAGGTTTGCAGAAAGGTAAATTGATTTTGAGTCGTTAAATGTTCCGATTTTCCATGTTAATGGTAATGGGTTAGGTTTAAATGTGTTGAAAAATAAAATCTGATTGCCTTTTCTTTTTATAAAATTAATGTTTCTGAGAATATTATTTTGTTCCGATTCAAATTCGGGGTTTGTGATATCGGTGAATTTTTTGTTGATTGTAATTTTTTTTTCTCTGTCGAATATTATTATACCTGTTTCATCAGTGATAAATGTGTTTTTATTAAGGTTGTTCTGGATTAAAATTGTATTTAAAAAATTAAAATTCATTTCGTATCCAATAACACCAATAAAATGTGAGCTTTCAAAAATTGGAATTGCAATTTTTTTTGTGTATTCTGTTTTTAATTTGTCAAAAAAAATACTGTTGTCAAAAGTTGTTATCTGTCGTGTGTTTTTTACGGTTTCGAAATAGTAGTTGTTTTCTGTATTTTCTAAAGAGTCTATAAAAACAATGTTTTCGGAGTTTTTACGCCATACTACGTTATATCTGTTTAATGTGTCTAACAGCGGATAAAGTGATTGATCTAAATCTACAGCATTTGGTGAAAGTACTATAAAAATACTGTTCAGAGAGTTTTCGGAGCTTAAAATAAATTTGAAAAGTGAGTTGAAATCGTAAAAAGCTTTGGGAGTATTTATCTGAGAAGCAACAATTTCTGCAAGTGTATTTATTTTGAAGTGATTGGATTCAATCTGATTTTGTATTGCAGTAATTGATTTGTCAATATTGTAGGAAATATTATTTTTAGAATCTTTAATAATAGAGTTTCTGACGTAGAAGCCAAGTATGATTCCATAAACAATATTTGCAGCAATAACAATAGTGTACAAATATTTTGCAAAAAAATGTTTAAATCCTATAAGTTTCATATAATTTGTGTCTTTTTAAACCACATTTTCTTAATTTTCAATTTAATCGGCATTCAGTTAATAAATTTACTTCAGTTTAAAAATGTATAGGTTATTTTTTCTAAATGGCTTTGTAAACTTATAACTTATTATAAGCTGTGAATAATGTTTATTTGTCTAAATTTGAAAAATCAGTTTTTAAAAATTTTCCGGGTTTTGATTTTGTAATATTGTGATAATCAAAGTAATAAAGTTTTCCATCAGCCACACTTATCAACATTTTATAACATTTGCCGGTTGAACTTGCATTTTCCGGTGGTGAAACTATGTGTAATATTACAGCGTTTTCATCTTTATTATCAACTAATTCCATAATTTCGTCAGAATTGGAAACTTTAATATTTCCGGAAAAATATTTTGAAATTTTGGTTTTTGTATTTACATCGCTTGCAAGATTTTCAGCTTCAATGTACAAAGTTTTTGTTCCTATTTCCTGAATATTGTTGTTGTAATATTGCAAAATGTTTGTTTCATCAAGTGTTTGGTCGTTGTATGTCAGATTTATATGATTTTCTATAAATAAAAGTAAAGCACCGAGTTTATAATCATATTTTTCGTAATCTACATTATAGTACGAAAGCGGGAAAGAGCAAATTTCGGGTAATTCTTCAAAATTTTTGTCTTTTTCACCAACAACAAGCGAAAGAAATGTATATACAACTTTGTCGGGGTCGTTTTCAGGAAATACTTTTGTTCTGACTAAAAAAGAGTATTCTGATTTTTGTCTCAGAGCTTTGAATTCTTCCATTGTTATAAACTTGTAAGGTGTAATAGTCCAGCTTTGCTCTACGGCAGTTTTGATAGCGGAATTGTAAGTATTGAAAATATCATCATCAAGTACAATACAAGTAGTTGTTTTGTAGAAGGTTTCAAGTTGTTCGTGCGTAGCAACAGCTTTTTGTGAAAATAATCCTGTAAAAACAGATATAAATAATGTTAATGTTATTATTTTTTTCATAATATTTGATTTGTTTTGTTATTTTGCAACAAAATTAATTATTTTCGGGTAAAAGCAAAGGATTTCGTTCATTATATTTTTGCAGATACACAAATATGAGTTTTTTTCTTTTTCGCTTACTGATGTCAATCCACTCTTTGTAAAGTTCTTCATCAGTAGCTAAAATAGGTTCCAAATTTTTATCATTAAATTCAAAAACAGTACCATTCCTAAAATCAATTATAAACTGAACGGTTTCCTGTCTTTGATTTGGCTGTGAATAATATCCAAATGGGTCGCTTGTGTATGGGTAATCTGTAACTGTAACAGTTCCAACAAAGTGAGAAATTGAACCAACAATCGGCACAAAAACAGCTTTTGATTCCCAATAAATGCTAATCTTCCCGTTTTGAGCATAACCCCAGAATTTTGAAGGGTCATATTTTTTGAACTGACCATCGTCTTGTAAAATTGATACTTCTTTTTCGTTGATTAGCAAATCATAGAAATCGTAACTGTCTTTTTCTAAATTGCACACAATTCTGCTTTTGTTTATGGGTGAGTTTTTTAAAACATCTTCAAAAGTTACAAAAACACCTTCTTTAAAGATATAATTTTTTGTATATTCGACTAATTTTATAGTATCCTGTGCATTGATACAAAAATTTAACAAAAAAAATGTCAGAAAAATTTTTAAAAATTTCATTTTTTATTATTTTTACGAAAAATTTTGGTTAAAAATAACAATGTTATGCTAAAATATCAAAAAAATAAAAATATTTTTTTGTGGCAAAAATTTAAAATTGCTGATTTTGAGGATTTTATATTAAAAAAATACATTGAAAATTTATTTTATTCTTTTCTGATTATATATTTTATTTTAATAGCAGGTGGTTTTAATCATAAAATTTCTTTTGCTCTTATTTCTTCAATTGCTTTATGTTTTTTTTTAGTAAGTTATTTTTTATTTAAAAAAAATAAGATAAAACTAAGGATTTTAAAAATACTCTCGTTTGTGTTTTTTTTTTCAACGATAGTTTTCGCATTGATATTGAAAACTTTTGGGGTTCATAGCCTTTTGATTTTATTACTTTTGCCGGTGTTTACACTTTTGATTTTTCCGGCACAAAAGTTCTTGTAATTCCTTTAATTTCAATATTGGGGTTTGATTTAATTTATATTTTCTCCGATTATTTTGATTTTTATGTTTCAAATGAGGTTATATCGGTAAATATTATTTTTTTTGGTCTTTCTGTTGTTTTGTTTTTTCTTTCAAATAAAAACAAGCAGGAAATTGAAGTTTTTAAAAGCGTTGCTAAATATCATATAATTACTACAAGGCAAAAACAGAATATGATTGGTTTTGCTTTGCAACAACTTAGAACAACCGTTAATAATTTTAGCGTTTATGATGATTTTTCAGTAAAAAATATTGATTTGAAGGATATTGAAAATTATAAAAGAATATCATTAAGCAGTTTTTGTGCTGCTATGGCTGTTATAGAAGAATCGTCAAGCGATGGTATTATAGACAATTCAATCGAAAAATGCAATTTTTTTGATATTGTCAAAAAAATTACAACTTATTATTCAATTAAAAACCCATTAATAAAATTCAAAAACGCTCTGACTGACAATCTTTTATTCAACGATATTAATACTCAGATTTTATTTATTAAAATTATTTTTTCGGTTTTTGATGTAATAACTCTTTTTTATTCGCAGGAAAAATTGCAAATTCGTATCGAAAATTATGTTGATTCTTCTGATGAAACCCCCATGAGAACCTTAAAGTTCTCACACCAATAGAATGAAAATAATTATAAACCAACAACTTACAAAATTATTTACACATGAAAATTTTGATTATTTATTGTTTGTTGTAAATAAAAATTTTGTATATAATTT
>DYKL01000240.1 GCA_020722645.1 Acetofilamentum sp.
TTTTTTGTTGTGATTTTCAATTATTTAATTTATTTTTGTTCAGGAATTGCTGAAAGTATTTAGTGATTTTTTTTTTGATTTTAAAAAAATATTATCTTTGGTGTTTTTCAACATTTAACCTATTAAAATAAAATTGATTATGAAAAAAGCAATTGTAGCCCTCGGAGGGAATGCACTTTTACGTGGCGATCAACTCGGAACAATAGAAGAACAAGAACAAAACTCAAAAGATACATTAGAAAACATTGTTTATTTGATTAAAGCCGGTTATAACATTGTAATAACTCACGGAAATGGTCCGCAAGTTGGTAATATTTTAATGAGAAATGATGCCGGAGAAGAAATGTACAAAATAGCTCAAATGCCTTTGGATATTTGTGTTGCTGACTCTCAGGGTGGCATTGGTTATATGCTCGAAAGAATGCTAAGAAATGTTTTGAAAGAAAATAATATTGAAAAAGAAGTTGTTACACTTGTAACACCCGTTGAAGTTGATATTAATGACGAAGCTTTCAAAAATCCTACAAAAAGAGTCGGTAAAATTTACAATAAAGCACAGGCTGATAAATTATCAAACGAAAAAAAATGGATTTTCAAATCAGACCCAAAATTACCTGACGGTTGGAGACGTGTTGTGCCTTCTCCTCAACCAATAAAAGTTATGAATTATCCGGTTATTGACCAACTTGTAGAAGCCGGTAACATTGTTATTGCAGTTGGCGGAGGCGGTGTACCTGTATATATAGACGAAAAGAAACACGTTCGTCCTGCCGAAGCTGTTATTGACAAAGACAGAGCTTCTTCAGTTCTCGGTATTGAAATCAAAGCAGACGAATTTTATATATTAACTGATGTTCCGTATGTTTTTATTAATTTCAAACAGCCGGGTGAAAAGAAATTGGAAACATTGACTGTTAAAGAAGCTAAGGAATATTTAAAACAAGGAATGTTTGGTGAAGGAAGTATGGCTCCAAAAGTAGAAGCCTGTATCAAATTTTTGGAAAATGGAGGCAAAAAAGCTATCATTACAGAAGCAAGAGAATTAAGCAAACCCGGAAGCGGAACTCAAATTATTATTTGATAATCTCCAAGTTTCTGGTGTGGACATCTAAAATGGCAGGAAATATGAAAAGAAGCTGTTTGTAAAATTCATTCAGCTTCTTTTTTTGTTGTTCAATCCAATCATTCAAAAATTTGATTTAAAATCTGCAATATCATATTCTTTTCGTTCATAATTTTCGGGGTAAGGAACAGCTACAACTCTCATACCGGCTGCTTTTGCTGCTTTTATGCCGTTTATTGAATCTTCAAAGACCAAACAATCAACCGGTTCTGTATTTAATTTTTGTGCAGTTGTTAAAAATACATCAGGAAAAGGTTTCCCTCTTTTTTCGTATTCAGATGAATGTAAAATTTTAATTTTTGATGCAATTTGCATTTTATCAACAACAGTCCTTATCAAAGACATAAAAGAAGAAGATGCTATTGCCATTGGAATATCATAAAAGTGATAAAAATTTATAACATCGATTGCACCGGACATAATATTAACATTTTCAATTAAAATGTTCATTTCATTGATAATATCTTCTAAAACTTCTTCAAAAGTTCTGTTTTTCCAAGGTTTAAAGTTGTACCAGTGTTTTATTACATCTTGAGGTTTTACTCCTTGCAAAGCTCACACATCTCAGTAGTCAGGGCAATTCCAAGATTTCCGAAAACCTTGATTTCAGCTTTTTGCCATAATGGTTCGGAGTCTATCAGAAGTCCGTCCATGTCAAAAAATACAGCCTTTGGTAATTCCATTAAAATGCTATTTTGCCGTTTATAATTACAAATTCTGCAATTCCTTTTGTTTTAAAACCTTCAAAAATATTAGAATCGCAGTTTTGATAATGATTTTTCACAGAAATAGTTTTTTCGAAATCCGGATTCCAGACAACTATATCAGCATCAAAGCCTTCTTTTATAATTCCTTTTGAATCAAGCCCGAATATTTTGGCTACATTGGTTGATGTTATTTCGACGAATTTTTTCATATCAATTATGCGTTTCAAAAAACCATAAGTATATAACAATTCCAATCTGTGTTCAACACTGCCTGCACCATTCGGAATTTTTGTAAAATCATTTATCCCAATATCTTTTTGCCCTTTTAAATTGAAAGGACAATGATCAGTCCCAACTGTATGAACAATTCCTTTTTTAATAGCATACCATAAATTGACTCTGTCTTCTATTTTACGAATAGGCGGACTTAAAACATATTTGGCTGATTTTTGGAAATCTTGTTCATAAACTGAATCTTCGAGCAAAAGGTAATGAGGACAAGTTTCAGCGTAGATTTTAACACCCTGTTTTTGAGCTTGTTGAATAAGGTCAATTGATTTTCTTGAAGAAACATGAACAATGTAAATTTTTGTTCCTATGAATTTTGAATATAAAATCATTCTGTTTACCGCATCAGCTTCAGCTTCGGGTGGTCTTGACAATTTATGGTACAAAGGCGATGTATTCCCTTGTTTTATAAAATTATTTCGCATATATTCCACTAAATCACCATTTTCGCAGTGTGCTGTAACCAAAACATTCAGTTTTTTTGCAATTTCAAGTACTTTTACAATTGCATCGTCATTTAAACCGACAGTATTTTTGTATGCAAGATATATTTTGAATGATTTTACGCCGTAATTTTCAACTAACTCTGTCATTTCGGCTTCGGTTGTAGAAGTATATTCAATTGGTGAAACGTGTAGTTTGATATTTGTTTTAGCCTGTTTTGCTTCTTCAACTCTTAATTTATATGCTTCTACGATAGATTGAGATTTTTTCGGAGTAACAAAATCTATCAATGTTGTTGTACCTCCTCTTAACGCAGCAACAGAGCCGGTTAAAAAATTATCTGATGAATTACCTACATTAGTAGGTAAATTTAGATGTACGTGAGGGTCAATGCCACCGGGGATTACATATTTGTTTTTAGCATCTATTATTTTATCAGCATTTAGAGATAAACGACTGTCAATTTTTGAGATTTTTCCATTTTCTATGTAAATATCTCCAATAAATTGATTATCAGCATTTATAATGTTACAGTTTTTAATCAATATCGAATTCATAATTAAAATGTATTTATGAAAAATCTATGGTTGGCTATTTTCTGATATATTTTGAATTAAGAAAATCAAGCATTATTGTGATTTCAAATTCTGAAACCCCATATTGCAAAAGTTTATCCTTATTTTCGATGAAAGTTTTTTTAAAGTCAGTAAAAGTTTTAAATTCATTCATTGCTGTAATATAGTAACTTATAGCTTCCTTTTTGTTTTTTTGTATCCAGAAGATATTGCCGAGTAGAAGGAAATCCATTTTTTCAGGCTCAATTTCGATAGTTCTGAGTAAATATTTTTCGGTTTGTTCCAACTTATCCAACATTAAAGAACAAAAAGCAAGTGAGCGCATAACTTTCGGATTGTCAGGCTGAAAGAAATCTAATTTGAAGTAATTTTTTAATGCAGTATCATAATTTTTCATAGAAATGTAACATCTGCCTATAAACATTAAAACACCCAAATCTTCTGCATCTTCCTTTTCTGCTTTGCTATAATATTTTAAAGCTTCTTCGTAATTTTCGGTTTTTAAATAACAAAAACCTATTTTTTTGAATAACCATTTTTTATTATGGTCAAAAAGTTCAGCTTTGAGATAATTATTTAGAGCTTCGTCAAAATTCAATATTTTTTGATTTGCAAAAGCAAGTTTTTCATAAACATCAGCTTCGTTTACGCCATAATCAATGGTTTGAGTAAAAAGTTTAATTGAATCGGTAAAAAATTTCTGTGAAAAAGATAATTCAGCACAACTTCTCAGAATACCCGAATAATTGTCAATTACATCAAAAATTTTGTTATTATGCAAACCCAAATTTAATTTGAAAATATTATCGAAACCTTTAAAATTTTTGTTAAAGTTATAGAATCTATAAAGGTCTTGTATGTATCGAGTTATGATACTTTTGTTAAGTTGAAATTTTTGGTTTCCGTATTTTTCATTTAATAATTCTTGAGTTGCATCAATTTCGGAAACGAGCATTTTTATAGCAGTTTGACGCATTACAGGTGCAATATCGGGAATATGAAGGCAGAAAGAATATTTGTCAGAATTGCAGAAATAACTTGCTTTTTCAAAGTTATGAAGAAATTCTGAAATCAGGTTGTCGTCAATTTTCCCTTTCAGAAAATCATTTATTTCTTTGTTTTCGGCGTAAAAAGGCACAAACCAATTAGAAGCTTTTTTGAAAAAATCAAAGTTTTTCAGATTTCCTAATGTTGCACTGAAAATATCAGAGCCGTCGAACTGACGCATTGTGAATTTTTCGACTTTCTCAAAAAAATCAGGATTTTTGTCGAAATAATTTTCCCAGCCCGGATTTTCATCATCCATCATATTTTCAGAAGAGAAAGAATCAAAATCGTTAAATCCTTTTATAATGTCATCTTGCATTTCTTTCATTTTTGGCAAAATATCAACTTCAAATTCTTTTATAATGCCTTCTGTCTCTTTTGCTTTGATAAGTTGAAGGAAAATAAACTCAAAATTTCTGTTTGTCTCTTCAATTACGTCTATTTCGCGAAGGTTTTGCTTGATTTCAGTATATAAGCCGGCTGATTTGTAATGTATGAGTAAAGTTACGACTATACCTATCAATGCTCTGATACCGGCTTCGTTTTGTTGATTAATGTAAACATCAAATAAAACATTTAGCTTGTTAAAGTCAAAAAAACGAAACAAACTCAATGAAATAGCACTGACAATTACGCATTTATTAGGTTCTCCGATATTTTGATTCTCAAAAAATGATTTCATTGTGTCTGAAAACCTTACGTCAGTTGTATTAGTCAGCCAAATTCTCAAAAAAATATCCTCTAATTTTAAAGTATCATTTTCAATATTAATCAACGATGAGTAGTAATCAATTTTTTGATGAAATTTTGAATAAATATTAAAAAAATCGGTTTGATGATAAGCTTTGAAGTATTCTGTCAAATAATCGGTTTGAGTTATCAGTTTTTTTCTGATATCGTTATAAATTGATTCCCTTTGAGGATCAGGAGTGTCTTTTGCAAAATAATCCAAAAGATATTTAAACATTTCTTTTGTTGTAAAAAAATCATCTTTTTTTGCAATATCAGGGAAAGAATTGTATATTTTTTCGATTTTAATTACTGCTTCTGATATTTCTTGTTCGTACAAATTATTTTTAATTTGATTTAAGAGTTCTAATATATTTTTTTGTTCCATTTGCATTTTCAGTTTATTATTTGAATCAAAGCGAATTTATAAAGTGATATATTATTATAGTATAATACAACAAAAATATTTCAAAATTATTAGTTTTTAAGCACTTTTAAAATAAATCAACTGATATATCCCACTTTAAAATATTTGATTTATGCAAAATAAAGTTTTTTTTCGATAAAAACAAAATTAATAGATAATTTGCAGCAATTTCTTAACAAATTTAACAATTATCAAAATACTTGAAAAATCAAGTAAA
>DYKL01000241.1 GCA_020722645.1 Acetofilamentum sp.
GTAAGTATCTACCTGCAACCACTTACGAAAAAACTTGCGGATTTAAGGAATTATAAAAATGCAGTTAGAAATTCTAACTGCATTTTTTTTGACGAAATATGCAGATAATTTATTTTTTTTTGTATTTTGGTGAAAAATTTGTTAAACATACTTATAAAACTATTAAAATGAACAAAGCCCTATTTTCTTTAATACTTATTTTTTCTTTTTTAATATTTTCATGTGATAAGAAAAAAAGTTTTTACGATGATTATGAAGAATGCGACTACTCAAATTGCATTTCTGTTGAACCTTATTACGCTGATTTGCGAATCTCGTTCAGCCGAACTGCCGAAAATCCTAATCCGAAAATTTATGTTATGAGAGGCTTTTTCGAAAACCAAAATTTTATTGACACTATCTGTACAGATTCTTTAGAAGATTATTTATTTTATGCGGAATTGTTTGTTCCTTTAAATTATAATTATACTCTTGCCGCAGAATATTTTGTTGATGACGACACAATTTGGGTTATTGACGGAAAATACGTCTATAAAAAATTTTATTATGAATGTGACTCAACTTGTTGGAATACATACAATACAAATTTTAACCTGAAACTAAAATATTAGTATTATGAAATCACACAGAAAAGAACTATGGTTTAATATCCCGCAAAGAAGAGGTTTTAAAAACATTACTTACGATGTTCAGAAAGAAGTTTCCGAAAGTGGAATAAAAGAAGGCTTGGTTTTGGTTAATGCGATGCATATTACAGCCAGTGTTTTTATAAATGACGACGAAAGCGGTTTACATCAGGATTTTGAAAGATGGCTTGAAGAACTTGCTCCTGAAAAACCTTATTCAAAATACTTGCACAACAGAACCGGAGAAGATAACGGAGATGCTCACATTAAAAGAACTATTATGGGCAGAGAAGTAGTTGTGGCTATTACAAACGGACAATTAGATTTTGGTCCGTGGGAACAGATTTTTTACGGTGAATTTGACGGTAAGCGAAAAAAAAGAGTGCTTATTAAAATTATCGGGGAATAAATTATTCAAAATTAAAAAACTACACTTAGGTATGAAAAAAATACTCGTATTTATATTTTTTATAATTGCTTTTAAAATGAATTTCGGACAGTTCTTCAGAATGAGATTCGAACATCTGTCTGTTACAGAGGGTCTTTCACAAAGTTCAGTTTATTCTATGGCTCAGGATTCACAAGGTTTTATGTGGTTTGCAACACTTGACGGTCTAAACAAATTTGACGGCTATCAAATTCATACATATTACTCCAGTCACAAACCCGGAGGATTACCTGATAATGTAATTAACTACGTTTACTCTACTCCTGATAAAAGCCAACTATGGATTGGTACAGCAGACAACGGTATTTGCCTTTATAATAATCTTTTTGATAAATTTATTACTTATTCAAACAAAAACAATCCCAAAACACTTATAGATGACCATATAACTGTTATTGAAGGAGACAAAGAAGTCTTATGGATAGGAACAGAACAAGGGCTGTCAAAATTTAACCAAAAAGACAGTATCTGGTCAAATTTTACTACAAATAATTCTGTTTTAAAAAATGACTATATCACAACTCTTTTATTAGACAAAAAGGACAATCTGTGGATTGGGACTCCAGAAGGCTTGTACATTTTTGATATAATTACATCTCAATTCAAACTAATTGATATTACAAACGAACTTCCGGACAATTTTGTAAGTTCTTTGGATTTAGACGTTTACGGCAACGTTTGGATTGGAACACATAACGGAATTTTATATTATAATTCATCAACAGGTGTTTTCCAGCATATAGAAGAAATAGAAAATTTACCAGACAAATATATCACTGACCTTAAATCTGATTTTGAAAATATTTTATGGATTGGAACAAAAAATGCAGGTTTAGTAAGATTTGACCCTGTAACTAAAAACATTCTGATTTTTCAGAACAATCCCACTGATGTCAATAGTCTGAGTGTTAACAGTATATTGGATTTATATGAAGATAACGCCAATATTTTATGGATTGGTACTTCGCTTGGAGGTGTTGATAAATGGAACAGAGCGGCACAAGAGCTTCTCGTTTTCAGACATAACCCGTACAATGATCAAAGTCTTAGTTCAAGCCGTGTTCGCTCAATATTTCAAGATAAAAACGGAACTATATGGATTGGAACTGTTGATGGTGGAATCAATAAATGGGATAAAAAAATCCAGAAATTTGTATCTTTAAAAAGCGAAACTGACAAACCAAACTCACTGCCTGATAATCACATCAGAGCGATTTATCAAGATTACAAAGGCAGAATGTGGCTCGGTACTGCCGGAAACGGATTGTGCATTTTAGACACAAATACTATGAAAGTTGTCAAACATTTTAAAAACAATCCTTCTGATTCAAACTCTCTGCCTTTTAATGCAATATGGAGAATTATTGAAGATAAAGACAACGAAATGTGGATTGCTACTTATGGCGGTGGTATCTGCAAATTAATCGAAAAAGACAACAACATTTTTTTTAAATCATATAAACATAATCCGGAAAATCAATACTCTATCAGCAATGACTTTTGTACGACTATTAAATGCGACAGGAAAGGAAGAATATGGATAGGAACCAACGAAGGCTTAAATTTATTCGACAAAAAAACTGAAAAATTCACTGTTTTTAAAAACGACATTAAAGATTCGACAACAATCAGCAATAACAGAATTTATTCTATTCTCGAAGCCGAAGACGGAACAATTTGGATAGGTACAAAAGGCGGCTTAAACAAATACAATGAAGACGGTACTTTCTCTTATTACACAAAAGACAGTCACGATTTGGCAAATAATGTTATTATGGGAATTTTGGAAGACACTCAAAACAATTTATGGCTGACAACAAATCAGGGTTTATGCAAATTCAATCCAAAAACTTTAAAAACAAGAACTTATGATGTAAAAGACGGTATTCAAAGTAACGAATTTTTAGTTGGTTCGTACTTAAGAACAAAAGATAATATGTTTATCGTTGGAGGAATCAATGGTTTTAATGCGTTTTATCCTGAAAAAATAAAAGATAATAAAAATATCCCATCTGTCGTAATCACTGAAATGATGATTTCAAACGAAAAATACAATTTGGATACTAACATTTCTTGCAAAAATTATATTGAACTTTCAAACCAACAAAATGATTTAACTTTCAAATTTGTTGCAATAGACTATATTTTACCAGAAAAAAATCAGTATGCATATAAATTAGAAGGTTACGACAAAGATTGGATTTATTGCAAATACGAAAAATCTGCAAAATACACCAATTTAAAACCCGGTTACTATACTTTTATCGTGAAAGGTTCAAATAATGATTTGGTCTGGAACGAAGAAGGATCCCGAATCAGAATATACATAAAACCGGCATTCTATCAGACATTAGCATTTAAAATAGCATTGCCGTTGCTTATTTTGTTCATAATTTTTATGATAGCATGGCTTAGGATAAGAAACGTTCAGCGACAAAAAGAATTGTTACAAAAAGAAGTTGACAGACAAACCAAAGAAATCAGACATCAGAAAGATGAAATAATGAAGAAAAATGATATTCTGGAAGAACAAAAAGATGAAATTATGAAGAAAAATGATGTACTGTCTCAACAAAAAGAAGAAATAATTGCTCAGAGAGATGAAATAGAAGAACAGAGACAAATTGCCATAGCACAAAGAGATGAAATCAGCCGTCATAAAAAGGACATTGAAGACAGTATTCATTATGCAAAAAGGATACAATCAGCCGCATTGCCCGAAAACAAATATTTACAACTACTTTTCCCCGAATATTTTATATTTTTCAGACCCAGAGACATTGTAAGCGGTGATTTTTACTGGGCTACTCAAAAAAACGGTAAATTAATTGCCGTAGCTGCTGATTGTACCGGACACGGCGTTCCGGGTGCGTTTATGAGTATGCTGGGAATTAGTTTTTTGCACAAAATCGTCAATGAAAAAGATGTTACTGAACCCGACAAAATACTGAACCGGCTCAGAACAAACGTTATCAGTTCACTTCATCAAACTGTCGAAGGTGAAGCAAAAGACGGAATGGACATTACTGTTTCCGTAATCGACTACAAAAATATGACATTGGAAATTGCAGCAGCAAATAATCCGCTTTACTTTATAAGGAATCAAAAATTAACAGAGTATCCTGCCGATAAAATGCCGATTGCAATTTATGACGATATGAAACCATTTTCTAAACACGTGTTGAATTTTCAGAAAGGTGATGTCATTTATATGTTTTCTGATGGTTTTGCAGACCAGTTTGGTGGTCCAAAATCAAAAAAATTCAGATATTCTGCTTTGCAGACATTGTTCCTGAAAATTCATCAGGAACCTATGGACTATCAAAAAAGATACATAGAAGACACTTTATCTCGCTGGATGGAATTTCCAGATCCATATACCAATTCATCACAACAAATACAAATTGACGATATAATTATTTTCGGTATTCGGTTGTAATCTTTATTCTATTCCCATTTTTTCTTTAAATTCGGGTGCCAGAAAATCTTTTATCTCTGAATATTTCAAAACAACTTCGTACGGACCGGCCACATAAGGTGCTATTTCGTATTCATTATAATAAAAAGAAATGCTGTTTTTATTTACCCCAATATTATTAGAAACAAATACTTCATCAATTGAATAAATAAAATCTATATAGTCGCTGTTTTCAATATCAGCAATAATTAACTGCAACAAATCCTGCTCTTTTTCCGGCAGAACAATGTCTTCAAAAAGTATTCTGTTTCCGGTTTTCAGATCGTAAATCGAAAACTCGAAGTAAGAAGACCCGTGAACTCCTCCTGTGTAGTAATATCCCGATTCATAAATTGTCAGTATATCGTTATCGTTAAAATACACACCGCAACTTGCTTCTATTTGTGAAGCGTAGGAGTACGGATTTTCCATAATTTCTTCATCGCTGACATCACCGATATCGTTGAATGATTCTACTTCAATTTTCACGCTTCTTTCAATGCAATCATTCACAGTGTTGCAATCTTCAATTCCGAAAACATCTTTCGAAAAATTCTTTCTTATTTGCAATAATGCGGCACGAATCGGAGTAGTTGAAGGATAAATATATATGTAATCTAAGTATAAAGATGGAAGCTTTGGATTATTCCTTAAATAGAATGAATCTGAAACAGAATAATACTTAAAAGAAGCACTATGCAAATAATTTTCCTTAAGTTCAAACGTCATTTCTTTTGATTTATCAGCATTAGTCCATTTACCTGTGATTGAACGGTTTTCATTAAATGTACCGTTAAAATAACCAGTAACTTTTGATTCTTGTTCAGAAATTACAGAATTTTCAGAAATAGTAAAATTTGAATTTTCAAGAACTTCTCCCGACAAATAAATCGGAATTCCTACTTTATCATAGTAATATGTTCCGTATATTTTTCCGTAATTTATCTGCATATCCCAGCAATTCCTGAACAAAAATAAATTAAATAATTGAAAATCACAACAAAAAAA
>DYKL01000242.1 GCA_020722645.1 Acetofilamentum sp.
AAACTTTTAATGTTAAAATGGAATGGTGTTTTATCTATACTAAATTAACAATGCCTTTACTTTGATATTTTTATTGAAAATTTTTGTTTTTTAAAAAAACATTTTATATTTGGAAAAAATATGATTCGATGAATAAGGAAATAATATTAGATAATAGTTATGTTGAGGTTTACTTTGTTCCCGAATACAAATTAATTGCAGTAGCTTGGAAAGAAAGCAAAAGTATTCCTTCTGATGTATATAAGGAAACTTTTATTGCAGCATTGGATTATGCCGAAAAATCCGGTTTCTTAAATTTTATGTCTGATTCTCGCTTAGGAGGTTTAGTTTCACCGGCTGATAGAAAATGGTTTCAGGATTACGCTGTCCCGAGAGCAGCTCGCTATGGCCTTAAACACGCAGCAGTTGTGATTAAAAAAGATCCATTCAAAAAATATTACATGAATGCGATATTGAAAGTTATTATGATTAAAGCCAATTATAATATGAAAATTTTCCATGATTATGACGAAGCTATAAATTGGCTCATCAGCCACAATGATTATAAATAAATTGCCGTAATAACGGCTTTTTTTTTAGTATGATAAAAGCAAACCATAAAAAAATTCCGAATCTTTTTTTTGAAAGATACATTAACCGTAAATTTTATAAGTTATTTGACAAAATAGAAATTTTAAATGATAATATAAATAAGGAATTGCCCATTTTTTTAATTGCAAATCACGTATCTTGGTGGGATGGATTCTGGGTTTTGTTGATTAACAAAAAACTATGGAAAAAAAAGATTTTTGTGATGATGCTCGAAGAACAACTTAAAATCAACAAAATTCTGAGATATTCAGGGGCTTTTTCTATCAAGCCAAATTCAAGAGACGCTGTCAATTCTCTTAATTATACCGCTGAATTACTCAAAAACAAAGATAATATCGTTGTTATGTATCCGCAAGGAATTATGCAGTCAATTTATAATGCTAATTTTGAATTTCAGAAAGGAATTGAATTCGTTATGAATAAAGTTAATGAACATATAAATGTAGTATTTGCGGCTTTTTTTATAGAATATTTTGATAAACCAAAACCAACTTTGTATTGTTATTTGAAAGAAAATGTTGAAATTCGCCGAAATTTTACTGAAATTCAAAAAAATTATAACGATTTTTACACACAATGTTTGAACTCACAGAAATCATTGAAAAAATAAAGCAATTAAGCCTTTTGGATTATCTTACCTTTTTTGTGTTTGCCTTTTTTATAATGCGTTTCTTAGTAAGCTTTGTTAATTTTATATACAATCCATTAAAATCATACGTAAAAGGGGCTTATAATTACAAAATTTCAGTATTAATACCAGCCAGAAATGAAGAAAAAAATCTGCCGAAAATTTTAGATGACTTGCTTAATCAAACTTATCAAAATTTTGAAATTATAGTTTATGACGATAATTCTATTGACGAAACAAGAAACATAATAAAAAAATATAATACAATTGATAGTCGAATTAAATACAAAATTGGGGAGGAATTGCCTGAAAAATGGCTGGGGAAAAATTATGCCTGTTATAATTTGGCAACGGAGGCAACAGGTGATTATTATGTTTTTATAGATGCTGATGTTCGTCTGGAAACTCAAATGCTTGAAAAATCTGTTTGGTTTGCCGTCAGTAAAAAACTTGCTCTATTTTCTGTTTATCCTCAACAGATTACTTTGACAAAAGGAGAAATTCTGACAGTTCCTCTGATGAATTTTATTTTATTAACGCTTCTTGCATTGCCGTCATTGGCATTCAGGTGGTTTTTCAAAAGTTTGTCTGCGGCAAATGGTCAGTTTATGTTTTTTGAAGCTCAAACATACCGAAAATTTCAGCCTCATAAATTGATGAAATTACAAAAAGCTGAAGACATTTCAATTGCACGTTTTTATAAAAAGAAAAGACAAAGAATAAGATGTTTAGCGAATTTAAGTGATATAAAATGCCGGATGTATGAATCTTATAAAGAGGCAACTGACGGCTTTTCAAAAAACATTGTAAATATACTTGGCGGAAATTATGTTTTCGCTTCAATTTTTTTGATTGTTTCAGCTTTCGGTTTGATTTTTTTGTTTTTTAACAATATAGTTTTGTTTCTTATTAGTTTATTTGCAAATATTTTATCACATTTTTTCGTCAGTAGGATTTCTAAAAGAAGTTTTTTTTATGATATTTTTTTATCATTTGTTAGAATTCCTGTATTGGCAAACATTTTAATAATATCAATAATTAAAAGAATTAAAAAAGATAATAAATGGAAAGGAAGAAATATATATTCGTAATTCTTTTTTTGTTTTCGTTTTTTATTCTAAATGCTCAGAAAACCTACAAAGAATTTATATATAACTCTTATGTAACAGGTCAAATGAATGTTTGGAAAGCTGTTATTGATAAGATGGAATTGAATAAAACGAACAATAGTAAAAATTTAATGGAATTGATTGAGTATCAATATGGTTATATAGCTTGGTGTATTGGAAATGACAAAAAAAGCGAAGCCGAAGAATATTTGGAATTGGCATCAAAAAATCTCGAAATTGTAGAACAAAACGGTGATTATATAGCACTTGTCTATTCTTATAAATCTGCATTCATTGGTTTTGAAATAGGCATAAATCCGGTAAAAGCACCTTTTCTTGGCGGTAAATCGCTCGAATATAGCGAAAAAGCAATTGAAATAAATGACAAAAATCTTTTGATTCTTATGAATCACGCCAGTTTAATGTTTTATATGCCTTCTTTTTATGGTGGCGACAAACAAAAGGCGATTGATTTATATCTAAAAGCCCTTGAAAATGCAGATCTTAATTCTTCAAAAAATAACTGGCTGTATTTGAATCTTCTTACAAATATAGGTAATGCTTATAAAGAAATTGAAGATAAAGTAAATGCGAAATATTACTACGAATATGCACTAAAAGTTGAACCGAACTTTAAATATGTTAAAGATGAATTATTGCCGGAATTAAGCAATTAAAAAAAAAATAAAATTTTAAAGAAATTATCTGCTTTTTGTTAAATTTGCCGAAATAATATTAACTAAAAAAAAGTACAAAATGAAAAAATATATTTGTATAGTATGCGGTTATATATATGACCCACAAATAGGTGATCCTGACGGAGGTATTGCACCCGGTACTGCTTTTGAAGATATTCCCGAAGACTGGAGATGTCCGATATGTGGAGTTGGAAAAGAAGACTTCGAATTACAGGAAGAAAAAATTACTCTGAAAGAGACAAAAAAAGACACATCTCGAGATAGTAAACTTGCTTATAATGAAATAGTTAAAAATGTTTTTTCTGTTGGTTCACAAGACTGGGACAGAAAACTTTTTGATGAACTTATACCTCTGCCTGACGGTACTAGTTACAATGCTTTTATAGTTAAAGGCAGCCAAAAAACAGCTTTAATTGATACAGTTGATCCTGAAAAAGTTGATGATTTAATTGACAATATCTACGATTTGGAGCTTGATTCTTTGGATTACATTATTTCTAATCATGCAGAACAAGACCATTCAGGTGCTATTCCAATGATCATCGACTTATTTCCTGATGCAAAAGTTGTTACAAATGCAAAATGTAAACAGTATCTGATTGATTTACTTGAACTTGAAGAAGAAGCTTTTATTGTTATCGAAGATGGCGAAAAATTATCTTTGGGTGATAAAACGCTTGAATTTATTCTTACACCTTGGGTACATTGGCCTGAAACAATGAGTACATATTTAGTCGAAGACAAAATTCTTTTCTCCTGCGACTTTTTCGGTTCTCATCGTGCAACAAGCAGTCTGTTTGTTTATGACGAATATAAGGTTGTTGAAGATGCAAAACGTTATTATGCTGAAATTATGATGCCTTTCCGCAATCATATAAGTAAAAACATCCAAAAAATTGAACAAAAAGAAATTAAATTCATTGCTCCAAGCCACGGACCTGTATATAACAGACCTCAATTGATTATTGATGCATACAAAGACTGGATTTCTCCGAGAGTTGATAACAAAATTCTGATTCCTTATATTTCAATGCACGGAAGTACAGCTCTTTTGGTTGATTATCTTGTAAAAAGATTCACTGAAGCTCAAATAAAAGTGATACCTTTCAATCTTACAAAAACTGATATCGGACAATTGGCAATTGAAATGGTTGATGCTGCTACCGTTATTTTTGGTACTCCTGTTGTTTTAGGCGGAGTTCATCCTCAGGTTATTTATGCTGCTTATCTTGCAAATATGCTACGTCCGAAAGTCAGATACGCAAGTTTTGTCGGTTCATCTGGTTGGGGAGGAAAAGTTATTAACCAGTTTCAGTCTATTTTGAATAATGTAAAAGCTGAAATTGTTGATCCGGTTTTTGTCAGAGGAATACCAAAAGACAAAGATTTAGATGAAATTGATGTTTTTGTTGATAAAATTATCGAACTACATAAAAAATTATAAACTTTTCAAATACTTTTTTATGAAAAAAATATCAGCACTTTTATTAATAGTTTTTTTATTTGTTTTTGTTTCTTGTAAAAACGATGATAAAGAGAACAAAGAAAATAAAGAACAAACAACCGATGTAAAAGATGAAAAATCTGAAATTCAGGTCAAAGTTGAAGAGGTTACAAAAAAACAGATGATTTCTATGCGTACTGAGATGGAAATGAGTCAAATTTCAACAGAATTTGCAAGAATGTATGGCGAATTGATGAAATATGTTGAAGAAAACTCATACAAAATCGTAGCTCCGCCTGTTGCTATTTATCACAGCTGGTCATACAGCATCAATGATGTCGAAGTTGGTTTAATAGTAGAAGGTGATTTGAAAGGGACTGATAATATTATTGTTTCAGAAACTTATGAAGGTAAAGTAGTTACAGCAATACATTTCGGTGCTTATGATAAGGTTCACAAATCTTGGATGGCGATTGATGATTACATTAAAGCTAATAAACTTGAAGAAAACGGAGCGGCTTGGGAAGAATATATCACAGACACAGCTTTGGAACAGGACACAAGCAAATGGCAGACAAAACTTTATATGCCGGTTAAATAATAAACCGAATTATTTAGTGTCTGCAAGAAAATGCTTAACAAATTGTATATCAACTATTTGCATAGTTAAAATATTTCTGAATATTTTTAATAATAATTCGTTAATATTTCAATTAGTGTCATCCTGAGTGATAACGAAGGAAGCAAATTATTGATTTTCAATTATTTACCAATTTATTACTCGCATAAACATAATTCGCTGAATATTAACGAATTACTTCAAATATACCGAACTATTGATTAAAATATTTGACCTTAAATCCGCAAGTCTTTTCGTAAGTGGTTGCAGGTGAAAACACCTGCAACATGTAGTTTGCACCAGTCAGGTGCCTGTACTGTAAGTATCTCACCTGGCTGAATTTCAGATATATAAGTATAGACTTACGGATTTAAGCTTTGATATTAATGGCTCTTTTATTAAAGAATGTTGGTAACAAATTTTAATGTTTGGTATAATT
>DYKL01000243.1 GCA_020722645.1 Acetofilamentum sp.
CCTCAAAAATTGTAGAAAAAATGAGAACAATATCACCAAAAGCAGGAGAAAAATTTATCTCAACAGCTATGCGTCTTCAAATGAAAGGAAAAATTGAAGGACGAATTGAAGGAATTGAGAAAGTTGCATTTTCAATGTTAAAAAAAGGATATTCTTATGCAGAAATTATAGAATTAACAGGATTAAGTAAATTGCAACTTGATTATTTAAAAACTTTGGACGAATACCTACTTGATAAAGAAACGAAATAAATAAAAGAAGCACATATCATTGTATTGCAAAACATTGTGAGGCATTATGCGATAAATGAGGCATTGTGCCTTTTTTCAGACCTTTGTTCTTAAATGAACATATTACTTTCAAATCACCCGTTTGCAATACATTTCAGTTAATCCCGATAATCATTTTATTTTTTTACCGGAGTCGATAAAATAAACCAAACTTTTTTTTAATTAAATAATTTTATTAAAATATGAATTACCCAAAAAAAGTAACAATAGGCGACATAACAATAAGAGATGGTTTTCAGCACGAAGAAAAATTTATTCCGACCGAAGCTAAATTATGGCTTGCAGAACAATTAATTTTATGTGGTTTTAAACATATAGAAATTACAAATTTCGGTAATCCGAACGGAATGCCGCAATTTAAAGATGCAGATACAATTATGAAACTTATTCGTGGTAGTAAGAAAATAAAAGACTTGCTTCCCAAAGTATCTTTAACATGCGTAACAATTCGCGAAAGAGCAATAGAACGTGCAATTGAAGCAAAAAAAGAAGGTTGGGGACCGGATAGAATTTTACTTATGGTTTCTACAAGTGAAGCTCATCACAAAATAAATAGCGGAATTTCATTGGCAGAATACTGGAAAATGTCAGAAGAATGGATAAAAAAAGCAAATGATGTAGGTATTAAAGTAAACGGGACAGTTAGTACTATCTGGGGTTGCCCAATAACAGGTCCCACAGAAATGACAAAAGCATTAGAGTTCACTCAAAGATGGTTTGATATTGGTGCACACGACGTTGAACACGCCGACCATGACGGTTCTGCTTCGCCTGATAGGGTTTACAGATATTATTCTATGCTAATGGATAAATTTCAAAACCCTGACAAACACATTGTGCATTTTCATACTACTCGCGGTTGGGGGCTTGCAAATGTTCTTGCTGCTCTACAAGCCGGAATGACAAACTACGAATCTACAATGGGTGGTATCGGCGGACAACCTGCTAACTTTGTAAGTGGTGTTCCTGTTAGCGGAACAGGGGCTTATTATTACAAAGACCCAAGTATAGTCGGACTCAATTCTACTGAAGATATGGTTGTTATGATGGACGAAATGGGTATTGAAACAAACATTGATATTGATAAAATGCTTGAACTTGGTAAAATGGTTGAAAAAATCGTTGGGCGAACTTTACGCTCCGAATGTGTTAAAAGCGGAAGAATTCCAAAAGAATTAACCGGAAGAAAATAATTTTTTTATCCCAAATCTAATGAAAAAAAAGAGCTTGTCTAAAAAAACAAGCTCTTATATCGGAAGTTCATGAAATTTTTGATAATAAAATACACGTTACCATCTGGCTAACAGTGATATATTAAAATATAGTGCTTAAAATTACATACATAAATCTTGATTTTAAATTTTTTGGCAAGATATATTTTTTTTGATTACTAAAAAAATATTAGCCAAAAAAATTTTGTCTTGCCTACGTTTTTTTGTTAAAAATGCATGTATCACTTGATATTACTGCAATAGACCCAAATTTAGCCGGTAAACTTCCGTTATAAATGTAAATTCACCAAATATAGCTATAAAATTTACTTGTATAATTTTTGATTCTTTTAAAATTTTATAAACTCTATTAGTCCTTCTGTAAAGAAACTTGTTGAGGAATTGCAAAAAGCAATAAATCATTCATTTGTCTATTAAATGCGGAAGAAAATATACTGTTTAAATCATTGAATATCTTCACAATTATCATCTCCCTAATCTCCCTGAAAAATAACAACTTTGCTCAATTCATAAAAAATCGGGTAATGAAATAAAGTCACCCGATTTTTATAATCAATGTTATACAATATGGTGCAATACAATAACAACTTACTTATTATCATTTACCAATCTGCCCGAACCGCTAATTTCTACATCAACAAGCGGATTTCCGGTGTAATAGACATTTCCGCTACCGTAAATTTTTACAATTAAACTGTTTATTGCATTAACAAAAGCATTTCCACTGCCGTCAATTCTGACTTCAACATTTTTTGCGTACAAATCACGGGTTTGAATATCACCGTCACCAGTAATTCTGGCATTGTGAAAATCTAAGGTATCAACAGAAGAAATTGAAATATCTCCGCTTCCTTCAATTTTATTTTCAACTTCATTTGCTTTTGACATATCTGTGATTATTATGTTCCCTGAACCGGTAATCAGATTATTCAAATTTCCGGAAATTTGAGGGTTATTAAGAATAATGTTACCACTACCCAGAATTTCAGTGTTCAAACCATTTTCAACAATGATATTTTCCAATCTGATGTTGCCGCTTCCTGTGATAATCAAATCAAGATTACTGAAAGTCCATTCTTTAAGATGATAAACATCACCTGATCCTAAAATATCAATTGAATTCAAATCAGGGCATTTGACGTAAACCCTAATTTTTTGGTCAGTTTTTATGCAGCCGTCAGTTTCAATTTCAAGGGTTTCCCCATTAACATTTGTCTCGATTTCGTTAACCAGATTTTCCTGAGCTTCAATAGTAATTTCAAGAGTGTCAGATTGCCTGATAATTAAATCACCATCAATTTTGAAGTCGATTTTTTTGAAATCAGAAACAGTTCTGGTAACAGATATTACATCTCCTTCTCCTTTTTTGCAAAAAATACGTTTTTCGCAACTTATCAAACAAATTGCGAAAAAGAAAATTGGAAGTAAAAAAATATTTTTTCTCATTTTTAAATAATTATAAGGTTTAATAATTAAAAAAGATAAGGCAAATAAAGAAAAAATTGATGTAAAAACAAATGATAAAAATTATTTTCTTAGATAAATTTGACCCGAACCATATCTTTCAATCTGAATTTTCGGATTACCTTTGCAGAAAATATTGCCGCTTCCGTAAATTGCCACGTGTAAATTAGAAGAAACAAAAACACTTGCATTATCGCTTCCCAATACAGTTACATTACTATTTTCGGCTTCAAATTTTTCAGTATCAACACTTCCGCTGCCATATATTTCGATATTATTGTTTGTACATTTTGAAGAAGAAGAGACAAAAACATTTCCGCTTCCATTAATTGATGAATTTATGCTTTTTGTCAAAAATATTTCATTCAAATCAATATTTCCGCTGCCGTTTAATACATTTTCTATTTTGTCGTTAATTTTTATTTGGTCAAAAGCTATATTTCCACTGCTTGAAACAATCATTTTAAGATTGTTAAAATTCCAATCGCCTTGTTGGTGAACACTTCCGGAGCCTCCTACTTCAATTGAATTCAATTCAGGACAAGTTACATATATTTTAATTTCTTCTTTTTTGCATTTAATGTTTTTGTTGGATTTAATAATCAGTTTCCCTTCTTTTACAATTGTTTCAATATTATTCATAATATTCTCGGGTGCTTTTATTTCGATTGAAAATTCATTACCTTGTTTCAAAATTAATTCACCGCAAATACCAAAATATATTTCAGAAAAATTTTCAATATCAATTTTTTGCTCAATAATCGAAATTTCAGATTTTTCAGGATATTTAAAATCTTTAATTTTGGAACCAACTGATAGTGAGAAGATTGCAATTAAGGTTAAAATTATTGTTTTCATAATTCTTTGTTTTTGGGTTAATTAATTTTATTGTTTGACGTTCATCTGTCAAAAAAGTTACTGTTTTTTTTTTGAAATTCGGAAAATAAATTCTATTTTCGTCTAAAAAAAAGATGTCTGAATTAAAACTTTACGGTCTGATAGGCGAAACACTTGGTCATTCTTATTCACAGAGATATTTTAAACAAAAATTCGCAAAAGAAAACCTGAAAAATTACGATTACAGAAACTTTGAGTTAAGTTCTATCGAAGAATTTCCATTGCTTATTGATTTATTCCCAGAATTATTGGCTGTAAATGTTACGATGCCTTATAAAGAGCAAATTATGAAATATATTGACATTATAGACCCGCAAGCACAAGAAGTTGGTTCTGTTAATGTTGTTGTAGTAAAAAGATATGATAAAAAAGTCGTTTTAAAAGGCTATAACACAGACATTTATGGAATTGAAGTTACACTTCTGCACACTCTTAAAGATAAACAATACTCCGCATTAGTTCTTGGAACCGGCGGAGCAGCAAAATCCGTCAAATTTGTGTTAAACAAAATGAACATAAAAAATGATTTTGTATCTAGAAAAAAACTTGATGATGTAAAGTATTTGTATCAGGATTTATCAAAACGTGTTATTGAAGAGCATAAACTAATCATAAACACGACACCTCTTGGAATGTACCCAAATACAGATTTTTGTCCGCCAATTCCTTACGAACACCTTACAAATAAACATATTTTGATTGATTTGATATATAATCCGGCAATTACAAAATTCCTTCAAAAAGGTAAAGATGCAGGTGCGGAAATTGTTAATGGTAACGAAATGCTTGTTTTACAAGCCGAAAGAAGCTGGGAAATTTTTTGTTCTGAATAGAAAAAGATGATTTCAAAAGTAATATCTCTTTTTGTCGGTGAGGACACCGACAAAAAACGTTTATCAGCTTTTTTCGGGGCCAGCAACTAAAACTTCAATTGACGTTTCGTGTTTCGCTATTGTAATAGGCGATGTGCAATTAAAAAATCATTCTACAACTTCGCCTTTTCTGTTAATGTAAAACCAATTATCACTATTCCAAATTTCATTCTCACCCATTTGTTCAGATGAGCATTCAAACGCTACTTTTGCAATACCTTCTTCAAAAGGGAAAGCACATTTATATTTTGGTTCAATTACAATTTTTCCGGTTTTTTCGTCAGCAAAACCGATTTTCTCATCAATGATAATTCTGAAAAGCCCTTCACTGACATAATCCGGTCGATTGTCTATCCAAAAAATATCATATAATTTCTTCTCGTTTCGGTCAATTGCAAAACAGTTAAAATCATCATCAAGTACAATGGCATAAGTTCTGAAAGTGTCTGTATAGCAATAATTATATTTACCGTAAGGAATTACAATATTTCCCTTTGTATCTGCATAAGCTACAGAAGAGCTCATATCAAAATATTCATCTTCCGAAACAGCTATTAAATAATCATTTTCACTTTTACTGTCTGAAGAACAAGAATTTAAGACAAATAAAAAAAGCACATTAAAAAAAACACACGTTTCATATATCAATAATTCGTTAATTTTACAATTAGCGTCATCCTGATTGATAACGAAGGAAGCAAATTATTGATTTTCAATCAATTACTAATTTGTTACACGT
>DYKL01000008.1 GCA_020722645.1 Acetofilamentum sp.
TTTTTGAAAATAAGACTTTATAATCGCTTTCCTTTATATGAGAAAAAATGATGTTATAAAATGTTTTCTCAGGTGTCTTTTCTAAAAGCTTTTGTTGCTCATTATCAAGCAGTTGCCTTTCAAAAGTAAACAATTCCGGTTGATTATTGGCTTTAAACATAATGGTTTATTATTTTGTTCAAAAATAACATTTATATTCTTGATAACCAAATTATTTAGATGTTTTTTTTAAAATTTTTACGCTTTTTTTTTATTAATATTTTTCTTTTTATCTTTGTATTGTCTAAAAAATAGTTTTTAGACTGAACTCATTATTGATTTTTTTAGATGCGGATTTGTATAATGCAACTTTATATGTATTATTAAAACTGTACCCTTTTTTAAAAAAAGGAGACATAATAATATTTGATGAATTTTTTTCTGTATCAAAGGCAGCTCATGAATTAAGAGCTTTTATTGATTTTCTTTCTATTTATAAATTAGAATACGATGTTATTGCCAAAACTTCAGCACAAATTGCAATTATATTAAAATGAATAAAATAAATTTTTATAAAGCTCTACATATTCGTTTGGTTGAAAACAAATTTCTTGAGCTTTTTTCTGAAGGTAAGTTAAACGGAACTGTTCATACTTCGGTAGGACAAGAATTTTCTGCATTAGCATTTGCAGGACAAATTGAAAAAACTGACTTCATTTTTTCAAATCATCGTTGTCATGGACATTATATTGCTTTTACAGAAGATATTAAAGGACTTATTGCTGAATTAATGGGTAAAAAAACAGGGACTTGCGGTGGTATAGGCAGTAGTCAACATCTTTGCAAAGGTAATTTTTTTTCAAACGGAATACAGGGTGGTATTGTGCCTGTTTCAGCGGGTTTTGCTTTGGCTAATAAACTTAAAAAAAATAGTAATATCGGTGTCGTTTTTATTGGAGACGGCACACTTGGTGAAGGTGTTTTGTACGAAACTATGAATATTATTTCTAAATGGAGCATACCTCTTTTAATTGTATGTGAAAATAATATGTACGCTCAATCAACTCACCAAAATATTACCCTTGCCGGAGATATTTTAAAAAGAGCAGACGCATTTGATATAAAAACTTTCAAAAGTGATACTTGGAACATTGAAAAAATCTTTGATAACGCTAAACAATCAATTGAATATGTCAGAACTCAACAAAAACCAGCATTTCATCTTGTTGATACATACAGACTTAATGCTCATTCAAAAGGTGATGACAATAGAAACAAGTCTGAAATTGAAGAATTTTACAAAAAAGACCCTTTAAATGAATTTTCCGTAAAGAATCCGGATATTTTTAATCAATATCTTAATCAAATAAATAATGCAATCGAGAAAATAATCAAAGAAGCTGAAAATGAACAAGAGCTTCCTTTATCTGATTACAAAGATGAAATTCAATATGAAAATAATTTAGAATGGACAAAGTTAGATGAAATTAATCTCAGACAAGTTCAGTTAATAAATGAATTTTTTAAGGAAAAAATGCAGTTGTCTGATGATTTAGTATTTATAGGAGAAGATGTTTTAAGTCCTTATGGTGGTGCTTTTAAAGTGTCAAAAGATTTGTCTGATTTGTATCCTGATAGAGTTTTTTCAACACCTATCAGCGAAGCCGCAATTACAGGAATTGCAAATGGTTTGGCATTAGCAGGAATGAAACCTTTTGTAGAAATTATGTTCGGCGATTTTGTAACTCTTGCTTTTGACCAAATTGTTAACCATGCTTCTAAGTTCTACCACATGTATAACAAACAAATTTCTTGTCCCGTTGTGCTTAGAACACCTATGGGAGGCGGTAGAGGATACGGTCCCACTCATTCGCAATCTCTCGAAAAATTTTTAATTGGTATTGATAACATTAAAACAATTGCATTAAATACCTTGATTGACCCGAAAATTATTTATAATGAGATTTATAATGAAAAACACCCTGTAATTGTTATTGAAAATAAACTTGATTACGGTAAAAAAATTCATAAAAATATTGTTAAAAATTATAAATACGAAAAATCATCACATCAATATCCTGTTATTAAAATAAGTCCCTTAAAATCTCAAGCTACTGCAACAATAGTTACTTATGGCGGCTCTGCAAACATTGTTATTAATATTCTCGAAAAACTTTTTGTTGAAACAGACTATAAATTTGAATTATTTGTTTTGACCAAAATAAATCCTATTGATTATAAACCTATTATTGATTCTGTCAGCAAAACAAAAATTTTGTTTACTGTAGAAGAGGGGAGCGCAACAAGTGGGATAGGAAGCGAAATAATTGCATTTGTCAGTGAAAATGTCGATTTTAAAATTTTATGCAAAAGAATCGCTTCGGAACCATTTCCAATACCTTCTGTTAAATCATTGGAAAATAATGTTTTACCATCAGAACAAAATATTTTTTTTGAAATCATAAAGTCATTAAATTTGTAAAATGAAATTACTTCAGGAAATTAAAATACCCCAAGAATCTGTTAATGATAAGTTTGTTACTGTCGTTTCTGTTTTGTACAATGAAAATGATTTTGTTGAAAAAGGTGATATGCTTATTGAACTGGAAACATCAAAAGCTATTTTTACTATCGAAAGTGAAGTATCGGGGTATATAAAATATTATTGTCAAGTAAATGATGAAGTTGAAGTGAATAGTACTATTATTAAAATTTTTGATGAAATTGTAATTGACAGTTTAGAAATTAATCAAAGCATTCAAAATACAGAATTTGAAGTTAACGAAACAATTTTTTCTAAAAGAGCTGAAAAATATATAAAAGAAAACAATGTTAACAAAAGTAAGTTCAAAAATTATGATTTTGTCGCTCTTGATGATGTCTTTAATTTGCTTGGAATAAATCAATCAAAAATTTCATCTGATCAAATTATTACAGAGATAAATTTTGAAAAGGTTGATGAAAAAAAAGTTGATGTTCAGGAAATATCAAAAAATAAAAAAAGAGAAATTGAATATTTAAAAGCTGTACAGAAAGAAAATTTGAATAGTAACGTTAATGTTTTTATTGATACTTCAAATCTTTTTGTAAAAATTAATCCTTTTTTTAAATACCTTAAAAATTCGTTGTTACCACTGATAATTTTTGAAACTTCAAAATTATTAATGAAATACCCGGAGATAAATTCTTATTTTGTTAATAATCAGTTAGCTATTTATAAAAAAATTAATATTGGTTTTGCAATAGATATGCAGAATGGTCTGAAAACTGTCAAAATAGAAGATACAAATACCAGAACATTACAAGAAATTGAAAATAAAATAATGGAATTATCTAATAAATATATAGATAACAAACTGTCAGTTGATGATTTATCGGAGATTACATTTACAATTACCGATTTAGCGTCGGAAGGTGTGTATTTTTTTGTTCCATTAATAAATAAAGATAACGCAGCTATTTTAGGAGTTTCTGCTAATGATGAAAAACTAAACAGAACAATTTTAAGTTTAACATTTGACCACCGTGTTATCGAAGGTAAAAAAGCGACAATGTTTTTAAATGACTTAAAAAAAAGAATCGAGAGTTACAAATTATATACAAAAACGCAAATTGATACAAATATCAGATGCTATAAATGCTTAAAATCATTAAAAGATGATTATAATGATGTTGGTTTTTTGAAAGTAGTTACAAAAGAGGGTGAAGAAAAATATATTTGTCAATCTTGTTTTAACGGGTTTTAAAAAATAGTTATGAAAAATGAATATTATGATATAAAAAAAATAATTTCTAATTTTGTAAAAATGGAGCTTACTGAAATTACAGAAAATACTGTTATAGACAAGTCAGTGATTCAAGGATCCATTTTAATTCATAGGATGTATGCAGAATTTGCCGAATTGGGATATCATTTTGATAATTATTATGGTATTAAAACTTTTGGTGAATTAATAAAGAGATTAAATAACGAGAATTCAGCAACTAAGGAATTATTGACAGATAAACAAAGTGAGAATTTTGATTCTGATATAAAAGAAAATAATATAGGAATAGATATTGAAAAAGTTTCAAATTTCCCAAATATAATTGATTACAGAGAAAATTCTTTTTACAAACAAAATTTTTCAGAATCTGAAATATCACATTGTTTGCTGCAGCCTAATGTTAATCAGTCGTTTGCAGGTTTATTTGCAGCCAAAGAAGCCATTGTCAAAGCAAATAATTTGTATAAAAAAGTCCAATTTTCAAAAATTGAAATATTTTTTGATAACTTAGGAAAACCTAAATTTAAGGATTTTTTTATATCAATAAGTCATACTGATGAATATGCTGTGGCTGTTGCTTTTTTACCTGTTATTGAATTAAAAAAAGATGTACAATTTATAAATGAAACAGATAAAAAATCAAATTTGTTTTTTTGGAAACTAATAACTTTGTTGTCATTTTTTATATCTTTGTTTTTGGTTTTGTTTTTAATTTTAACTAAATGACTCTAAAGCCTCCAAAATTAAAAAATAAAGATGTTGTTGCTTTGGTTGCTCCTTCGGGCATTGTGAGTAAAACCAAATTTAATATAGCTTTCAAAAATATCAGAAAACTTGGACTTATTCCTGTCTATAAAAATTCTTTCTGCAAAAATTTCGGATACTTGGCTGATACTGATTTCAATCGCTCAAATGATTTAAATGTTTTTTTTGAAGATAAAATTCTTTCAGATGCAATTTTTTGTATTAGAGGTGGATATGGTGCAACCAGAATTTTGAATCAAATAAAATATGACAAAATACTACTGAATCCTAAAATTTTTGTCGGTTTTAGCGACATAACCGCTTTTCAGTCGGCTATTTATATTAAAACCGGACTTGTAAGTTTTCACGGAATAGTTGCTGCTTCTGAGTTTTCTGATTATACTGTTACTCAGATTCAAAATTTACTTTTTAATCCTACTGATAATTATAAATTGCCTTTAAAATCAATCAAAGTTCTGAATAACGGTACTACACAAGGAAAAATTGTTGGCGGAAATTTGTCGCTTTTAACTTCTTTGATTGGAACAGAATATCTCTACAAATTTGAAAACAACATTGTTTTTATCGAAGAAATTGCAGAACCACCTTATAAAATTGACAGAATGATTAATCATTTACTGATGGCAACTGATTTGAAAAAAGCAGCAGCAATAGTATTCGGAAAATTTAATAAATGTACGCCCAAAGATTACAATATGACAGGCAAAAATTCTTTTACAGTAGAACAAATTTTTAAACAGTATTTTTCGGATTTTAATTTTCCTGTCGTTTTTGATGTGAATTTCGGACATATTAATGACGGATTGATTTTTCCTATTGGCGTAAAAGCCGAATTAAACACTAAACATAAAGAAATCATACTTTTAGAAAAAGCAGTTATATGAACAGATTTATAATTTTTATTTTTATTTTTGCTGCAATTTCAGCTAATGGTCAGTTGTTTGAGGGTGGTATAGATTTTGGTCTTATAGCCTCTCAGGTGGACGGTGACGACCACGGAGGTTATCATCAGGCTGGCATTACTGCTTTGTTTTATTCTACTTTGAATCTAAGCGAAAAAACATCAATATCTTCCGGTGTCGGTTACGCTAAAAAGGGTGCTCATTCTGGACTTAAGCAGGAGTTTTTTTCAACTCGCCTTTATTATGCAGAAATCCCTGTTTTTCTGAATATAAAACCTTTCACAAGAATTAATTTTTCTGCTGGTCTTGTATATAGTTACTTGTTCAACGGCAATCTGTTGACTAATTATAGTACTACTAATCAGGAAGATTTGAATCTTCGTAATTATGAATTAAGTTACACTTTTTCTTTAAATTATATCCTTTCTGAACGTTTTACAATAAAATTTACTGACAATTACAGTTTGATGCCTATTACAAAACCATTTTCAGGTACTCGATATTCAAACAATCTTTTGTTGTATTATTTTTTTGCTGCAAACTCATCAACTGTCCCTGCTTGGTGGAACAACAACGTCAGAATTTCTTTACAGTATAAAATTTTTTGGTCGGGTAAAAATGAATAAAATTGTATTAGGAATAACAGGCGCAAGCGGCTCAATATACGCTAAAAGAATTATTCAGATTCTTGACAAAAACCGTAATTTGTTTGATGAATTATCTGTCGTTTTTACTGATACTGCAATAAATGTGTGGTCTTATGAAATTGATGATATGAAAATTGACGATATTCCTTTCAAAATTTATGAAAATAACAATTTTTTTGTCCCTTTTGCTTCCGGCTCGTCTGATTATAATTCTATGATTATTTGTCCATGTTCAATGGGGACTTTGGGTAAATTGGCAAACTCTATTGCTGATAATTTGATTACCCGTGCTGCTGATGTAATGCTCAAGGAAAGAAGAAAATTGGTAATTGTCCCGAGAGAAACTCCTTATAATTTGATTCATATTAACAATATGAAAAAAATTGTTAAGGCTGGTGCGTTGGTTTGTCCTGCTTCTCCTTCTTTTTATTCAAAACCCCAAACTTTTGAAGAGCTTATAGATACTGTTGTTCAAAAAGTTTTAAATTCAATAGACATTCAGGTAAATTTTTTTTCTTGGATGAAGTAATTCTAAATAATTAATTTTGTTTTATGGAAATAAAAATTGAAAAAAAAGATTTTACTGACTTTTTACAAAAAATTTCATCTGTTGTTACTGATATATATGATTTAGATTCAGATTTATCCGGTTTTCAGATAGCTTTTATAGGGATTGAAGAAAATGATGAAAGTAAAAACGTAATTGAAATTAAAAAATATTTGCTTGAATTATACAAATCTGCGGATTTAAAAATAGCTGATTTTGGTACAGTTTATTATAATGCAGATTTAATTGGATTTGAACAAAAAATTGGAAAAGTTTTTGACCTTGTCAGTAAGTTTAATATTCAGTTGATATTATTAGGAGATTTATCGAAAATTAATTTTAATATTTTATCAAAATTAAGAAAACATAATGAAGATTTTAATTTTTTATATTTAAACTCTCATCTAAAAAATTCTTTTTTTGAAAAATATTACGAAAAATTTGATTCAATTTTTGATGATTTTTATTTCTTAGGCTTTCAAAATTATATGGTAAACGCTCAACTAATTGAGAAAATGAACCAAAAACAATATTTTTGTTCACGATTTAGCGAACTTACAAATGATTTGAGTGATTTTGAACCTTTTTTCAGATGGTCCCATATAATACAGTTAGATATGGCTTCTATTAAATTTGCTGATTCTCCTGCATCTGAAAATGTCAGTCCTAATGGTTTTAGTGCAAACGAAATATGTCGTTTAGCTTATATGTCAGGGTTAAGTGATAAATTAAACATCTTTTGCCTTTCCGGATATTCTAATAAACTTGATATTGCAAATACTTCTGCTAAACTCTCTGCACAAATAATCTGGCATTTTATTGATGCTTATCTTTTCAAAAAAAGTCAAAAAAATATTAATGACGACTTTAAAGTTTTTCATGTTACTGTTGAAAAAGATAATATTAAGACAGAATTGAAATTCTCATTGTGCCGAAATACAAACAGATGGTGGTTCTCTTTTTTGGATAATGGAAAGGAAATTTTCATTCCCTGTTCAAATATTGACTACGAATCAGCAAAATCTAACAGATTTACAAAAAGAATCAGTTTATATGTTTCAAAAAAACACAACTCATAATTTTAATTTGTAAAATATAAAAAAAAACATTTCTTTTGTGCTTTATTTTTTCAAGTGAAAAGAGTATTATACATATTATTAATATTATTAACTTCTTTAAGGTTTTTTGGACAACAAGATCAGCAAATAAGTCACTATTTTTTTATGAAAACCTTTTACAATCCTTCTTATACAGGATATGAAGGAGAAATATGTGCAAATTTTCTGTCTCATCAACAATGGCGGAATTTTGAAAATGCTCCTTTTACAAATATTTTAACAATTGATGCTCCTGTTAGCCCTTTTGGGCTAGATGCAGGCGTAGGAGCTAATTTTGTTGACGACAGATACGGCTATGTCCACGATTTTAAAGCTAACTTAGATTTAGCTTTTAATTATGACTTTGGTTTTGGTCCAATACGTTTTGGTTTAAGTCCAGGAATTTTCAGCAAAAAATATGAACCTACTTGGAAATTCCCCGACCAACCCGAAACAATTCTTGACCAAGATAAAAATGTTACTGTTTTTGACATTGAAGCCGGACTTTTTTATACTGTACATAATTTATTTGTCGGAATATCTTCGTTTCACCTTCTTACTCCTGCATTCAAATTTGAATCAACTTCAGGAAATGAAACAAAAATTTTAACCGTAAATCATTATTATTTAATGGCTGGATACGAATTTCAGACTGCAAATTCTGCTTTTGAAGTAACACCTTCTGTTTTCCTTAAATCTGACGGCAATTCTGTACAATATGACATAAATATTTTTGCTTTATACAATAAAAAAATTTGGGTTAGCGTTAGTTATAGAAATAAAGATGCCTTAGCTTTTTTTGTTGGAACTTCTTATTTCAACAATATTCGTCTGGGGCTTTCTTATGATGTAACACTTTCTTATTTAAACAGAGTGTCAAATGGTACACTCGAAGCTTATGTCGGATATAATTTTTCATTTTTTAAGCCGGCAAATGCACAGAAATACAGAAATGTAAAAACACTTTAAAAAGATTTTAATTTTAAATAACTTGTTCTAAAATTTTTAAACATTATGAAAAAAATGAATAAAATTTTGCTATTAGGTGCTCTTGTTTCCTTAGTATTTATGGGTTGCCAGTCTGGTCCCAACGGAGAACTTGTAGGGGTGCCTAAAAGACCAACTTGGTTTGAACCTGAACCCACTGGGATGGCTTTTATTCCGCAAGGAGCTTTCCAAATGGGACAAAATGAACAAGATGTTCCTTTTGCAATGACAGCACAACCCAAAACAGTTTCTATTGATGCTTTTTGGATGGATGTTACTGAAATAACAAATAATGAATATCGTCAATTTGTTTTTTGGGTTAGAGATTCAATTGCTATGAGACTTTGTGTTAAAAACGGACTGACTGATTTTCAATTAGAACCAAAAAATCCTGATTTAGACCCCGAATTTTATGATCCGGCTGACCCTAATGAAGTTCATCTTAACTGGAAAAATGCCACTGAATTATGGGGCAGTGAAAATCCCGAAGTTGAACAAGCTACCAAAGATATGTTTTTCAGTAAACAAGATGCTCTTTACGGTAAAAAAGAATTAAATACTCATATTTTAGTTTTTGAATATTATTATGTAGATTTGAATCAAGCCGCTAAAAAGGAAAACAGATACAAATATGATGATTTGGGTGGTACAGGCGATTTATCACAAGGTCATTATGACGGTACTGTTATCAGTTATGATTATGATAATTATGGCGAAGAAGAAAAATTTGAAAACCGTTCTTCATTAGTTCAACACCAAAAAGTGCCTATTTATCCTGATACATTAGTATGGATTTCTGATTACACCTATTCTTACAATGAACCAATTACAAGAAAATACTTCTGGCACCCTGCTTATGATGATTATCCTGTTGTAGGTATCAATTGGCATCAGGCTAATGCTTTTTCAGCATGGAGGACAGAAATTATGAAAAATTACAATTTATCTCAAGGTTTTGATCCTTACGAAGATTACAGACTTCCAACTGAAGCTGAATGGGAATATGCTGCAAAAGGAGATTTACAAAATGCTGTTTATCCTTGGGGTGGTCCATATACAAGAAATTTTGAAGGTTGCTTACTTGCTAACTTCAAACCTATGAGAGGTATGTATGCGCTTGATGGTGCAAACAGAACAATGATTGTTGCTTCATATATTCCTAATGATTATGGTTTGTATGATATGGCTGGAAACGTTGCAGAATGGACTATTGGTGCTTTTGATGATGCTTCTACAAATTTTACCCACGATCTTAACCCAAATTACACATATAACCCAAAAGTTAAAGATTCTGATGCAAAAAGAAGAAAAGTTGTTAAAGGTGGTTCATGGAAAGATATAGCATATTATATGCAGTGCGGTGTTAAAACTTATGAATATCAAGACACTGCAAAATCATACATCGGTTTCAGATGCGTACGTTCATACTTAGGTAAGGATGTTCAATCCTGGGAAGGTTTTTAGAATTTTTAAAAAGGCTTTTTTAAAAGCCTTTTTTTTATATCTAAAAATTATTTTGATTTTTTTTTTTTTTGGAATATAATTTGTCTATTTTTGTTCGTCAATATTTTTTTTGGAAATTAAAATAAACTTTATATTTTTACAAAAATTTTTTAAACATTATAAATTAACTCTAAAAAATAATTACTATGGCCTTAGAATTTACACAAAAGTACTGGTGGAAAAACTTTATACATAAGATGTATAGTTGGGGAGCATCTGTTGTATTAGTCGGTGCATTATTTAAAATTACTCACTGGCCCGGCGCAACAATAATGTTAACAGTCGGACTTTTAACAGAAGCAATTATCTTTTTCTTTTCAGGTATCGAACCTCCACATGAAGAATTGGACTGGACATTAGTTTATCCCGAACTTAAAGTTTCTGAAGAAGACGACATTTTGTCTTCAGTTGATAAAAAGAAAAAGGGTAAAACTACTGAAATTGCTCCGTCTGTTGATGCAATAGCCAAATTTGACGAAATGCTTCAAAAAGCAAGTGATGGTGGTTTATTTGAAAAATTAAATACAGGCTTAACAAAAATGAGCGACAGCGTTAATAAATTAAATGATATTACTGACGCTTCTGTTGTTACAAAAGAATTTGCTACTAATATCAAAAATGCCAGCAAAAACGTAAGTACTCTATCTGATACATACAAAAAATCTGTTGATGATTTCACGGTAGCAACTGGTGATTTGAATAATTCTTTAAAATCATCAGCCGAAAAAATTTCTACATCAGCTAAAAATTCTGTTGACTCAATTAATTACTCCGTAGAAAACCTTGCTGATTCATTCAATAAAACTACTGAAACTGTCAGTTCTCAAAAAGACCAGCTTAAAAATGCTTATGCAAATTTACTTAGTTCAATGGATTTGGATTTCAGTTCTTTATCTGATGGAAACAAAGAATACAATGAAAAAATTTCTTTATTGAACAAGAATTTAACTGCAATTAACGCAATCTTTGAACTTCAGTTAGGCGAAGCTAATTTGGATGAAATGGTTAAAGATATTCAAGAATCTTCAATCTATGCAAAAAAATACTCTGAAGAAATTACTAATTTAAGTAAAAATCTTGCTGCTCTCAACGGCGTTTACGGTAAAATGTTAAGCGCTATGAATGTTCAAATCTAATTTTTTAATCTAAAATTAAAAAGAATTTATTATGGCTGATAAAAAGTTATCTCCAAGGCAGAAGATGATTAACTTAATGTATCTTGTTTTAACTGCCTTGTTAGCACTTAACGTATCGGCGGAAATTCTGAATGCTTTTATCCTTATCGACAAAAGTATCCAAAAATCTACCGAAAACGTTAATGTAAAAAATGGTGAAGCTTATAACGTTTTTATTGCTTTACAAAAAGAAAATCCTAAAAAAGTTGGAGATTGGTACCAACGTTCAATGGATTTAAAAGCTAAAAGTGATGAAATCACCAATAAAATGCAAGAACTAAAAGTATTATTAGTTACTACAGCAGATGGTCCAGAAGGAGATGTTAATAAAATTCAAAAGAAAGACGACAATAATGTACCTAGTCAGGTTATGATTCTTGAAGGCAAAGGTGAAGAATTAAAAACTTTGGTTGATAGTTATCGTGATTTCGTTTTGGGACTTATTGAAGAGGACGAAAGAAGTGACAGTAACTCATTAGTAAGAAACGTAAAGACAACATTAAGTACTGAAGATGTGGAATCTTTGAGCGAACCAGGGAAAATGTTACCATGGGTTGAATCAAATTTTGAACATTTGCCTTTAATTGCTGTTGTCGCGTTGATGTCAAAAATGCAAAATGATATCAGAAACATCGAATCCGATATGCTTTCTTATATGAAAGGTAAAATTGGTGAAACAGACTTCCGGTTTAACAAAATTACTGCAATTGTAACTGCTCCTGTTAGTTATGTTCGTATTGGCGAAGAATTTATTGCTGATGTGTTTATAGCTGCAGCAGATACAACTCAAAAACTTAAGGTTGAATTAATAGAAGGTCCAGGCAGTATTAAAGTTGATACAGTTACTGGTAGAGGTATTTATACCGGTCCAACTGGTTCTCCGGGTACTTTTACTTGGAAAGGTAATATTTTACTCGAAAACCCTGCATCAGGCGAATTGACTAAATATCCTTTTGAAAATACATATCAGGTTGTTGCTCCTACTTTTGCAGTTGCAGCAGAAAAAATGAATGCGTTTTACATTGGAGTTCTCAATCCTGTGGCTGTTACTGCAACAGGTAAAAGCGTTTCTGCAACTATTTCAGGTGCCGGAGGTACAATGACTCCTACAGGTGCAGGAAAATATAACGTTAAAGTAACTCAAAGAGGAAATGCTAACATAACTGTTGTTGCAGACGGAAAAACTATGGGTACTGTAACTTTCAGATGTTTACCCGTTCCTGACCCTTATGCTACTGTTGGTGGTTCAAAAGGTGGTGTTATTGCAAAACAAAGTTTGTTAGCTCAAAACTTTGTAAAAGCACAATTGGACAATTTCGTGTTTGATTTGGATTTCCCTGTTACTAGTTTTACTGTATCTGCTACATTAGGTGCTTTTACAGAGGAATATAGTACTAATGGATCTCAAATTACTCAACAACAAAAGAATTTAATAAGTCAATTAAAACCGGGGAATAAGGTTTATTTTGAAAGTATTAAATGTAGGGCTCCTGACGGTACAACCCGTAGCTTAGGTTCAATAAGCTTTAAAATTCAATAATTTTTTAAGAATCACAATAAAATCTTTAAAAAGAAGTTTTAATAAAAAAGCTTTATTAAAACTTCTTTTTTTTTAATTTTGAAGCCTAAATGTTAAATTAAATTTATATTCAAATTATGAAAAGAGTACTCAAATTTTTAGCAGTATTTTCAGTTCTTTATCTTGCAGTATTAAATATCAATTTTGCACAGGAAGGAACAGGGGTTTCTGTAAGTGATATGCCTTACTCAGAAATTCACATGAAATTTGACTCACCAATGCCTTATCAATATGTTAGAGAAGCAGACGTTATGTGGTCTAGAATTATTTGGAGACGTATTGAATTATCAGAAAAAATGAATCACATACTCGCATTGCCTATTACTCCAAACAGAGGAACAATGAGTTTGATTGATGTCATTCTTGACGGTATTCACACCAAAGGGTTAACTGCTTACAATGCTCGTGCTGTTGATGCAGGAAATGAGTTTGACGTAATAATGACTGAAGATCAGGTTCACGAAAAAATGGGGGCAGGTTTTATTATCGAAGTTGTTGAAACTCTCGAAGGTTGGGATACTGTCAAAATACCAAAACCTTACAATTCTTCAGAAATTAGCGCTTATATTGTAAAAGAATTATGGTTTTTTGACAAACAACGTTCTGTTCTTGATGTAAGAGTAATTGGTTTGTGTCCTGTCAGAAAATATTACAGAGATGATGACTATGAACAAGCAAGACCATTATATCAGAAAATTTTCTGGATTAACTATCCTGAATTCAGACCTTTGCTTGCTAAAAGCCCTATATATAGTCCCTATACAGATGTTAAAAATCTATCTTTTGACGATATTTTTCAAAAAAGATTTTTTTCAAGTTATATAATTCAGGAATCCAATCCTTATCAAAGAGGTATTGTTGATTATGAATCAGGCTTGGAAGTACTTTTGGAAGCAGACAGAGTTAAAGAAGAAATATTTAATTTTGAACAGGATTTATGGGAATACTAGAATTCAGAACATTTTTATAGTTCATTTTTAAACAATACAAAAAGTCGGTTATTTTATTTAACCGACTTTTTTTTGAAATTCTTAGCCTGATTCAATGAATGATAATTGTGTGATGTTTATCGATTTATACTAATCTGCTTTTAAAATTAGTAAATTGACACGTGTAGTTTTTTTATACTAAACCGTTATCAAAATGTTCAAATTAATATTTTTAGCTTTTTCGGATTTGTAATCCGAAAATAACATTAAATCAAATAGTTAAATACATTCGGATTGCAAATCCGAATGAGCTATATTGATAAACATGATAGCAGTTTGGTATTAGGATTTGTAATCCGAAAATTCTATAAATCAGTCAATTCTTTTAATTCGGATTGCAAAGCAGAATTAGCTACATAAAAAATTTGACAGTGGTTTGGTATAAAATCTAAACCTGATTGTTTCTAACTAAAAGATGTTTGTAATATTTTTATTCTGATACAACACCGATTTTTTTTCTGATAATTTCACCGTTTTCTTTTGTAATTTGAATTATAAAAATTTCTTTGGAAGGTGTTTCAATTTCTGTATAGTTAGTTTTCATAAAACACCGACTGTGTATTTGTCCTGTCGCTGAATACATTATTATTTCAGCATTCAGAAATGTAGAATCGGTTACAAAAGCAAGTTTCTGAGGTAATGATAAAATTTTTAATTCAAAATCCTCAGGTTTTTCAATTGTTGTAACTTTTATAACGTTCGAAAATTTGCTTTTTTCTGAAATGAAATATCTAGCTCTGACTCTGTAATAGTAATCTGTCATAGGTTGCAAATCGCCTACAACGAATAAATTAGTGTCAAGAGTAAAGTAATAATAATTCTGAAAAAAGTTTTGAAATAAAGAATCAGTTGCAACATCCAGAATATAGTAATCAGCAGTTGTTAAATGCTGCCATTTCGCTGTAAAACTTTTATGAGTAATGTTTGTGGCTTCATAACAAACAGGTGCATAAGGCAACGAAAAAGAAATTATATTTGAATAATCTGTTATAATCGAGTCATAGTCAGCTTTTAATCTGTAAAATATTTTTTTTATGCTTGTATCTTGAACAACAACGTTGAATTTATTAGTATCACCAACATTTATATCATTGTATCCTGCAATTTTATAATTAAAATCAATGTCAGATGCAACATCTAATATATAAGAATTTGTAAAATCTGCACCTGTCCATGTTGCTGTAAAAGAAGTATCTTTAATATTTTCAGGATCTTTTGCCAGAGGGGGAAGTAAATAATCTCCGTACATTATTTCAATATCGTCAACCCACAAAGTACTGCCTGAGTGAGCACTTTTGTAAGAAGAAGAAAAGAAAATATTTATTGTATCCGGTTCACCCTCTTCTAAGTAATAAATTGGGGTTAAAAATGTTGTGTATTCTTCAACCGGTTGTGCATAACTGTAAAAAGTGCCACCTAAAATAATTGATTTGCTTTCGTTTTTGCTGTATTTGCTCAGATAACACATAATTATAAGACTATCCCCGCCTTGTTGATCATATTTTAAATTTACAGAAAGAGCAGTCGGTTTTGATGTATATGGATAGCCCCCATAAGGTTCGGCAGTATTTACATTCATTTGACCAAGTTGTATCATTCCGGGTACAACATCGCCTGTTATTAAGGTCTTTGTTTCGAGTTTTGCCGCATAGTTACCGGTATTTGCATCATTTGAGCGACTGGCTGTATAAATGTTGATACCTTCAACTTTTATATAAGTTGTCCAGTTTTCTGCAATGTTTGAATTAGTCCACAATTCAAAATCACTGTTTGGTATTTGTTGTGCAAAAAAGGGATTGATATTGATTATTGTTAATATCAATCCTATGATTATTAATTTGTACATTTTATAAAGTAAATTTATTTCTGAAAATATTTTTTTGTGATTTTATTTCAACAATGTAAACGCCACTATTACCAAATGGTATTATTACTTCGTCAGAATATGTGAATGTTTTATAATAAACTTTTCCGAATACATCATATACAATTATTTCTGAATTTTCGTCTAAGTTGTATAAATATAACTGATTATTTCTGATAAAATAACTGCTGAATTTTTCAATTTTGTCTATATTATTAGGCAAGGTTGATACTACAATTGTATTTGAATTAGGACTTGTACCCTGTTGATAAATGGTTCTGACTCTGTAAAAATATTTTGTCGTTTCGTTAAGTCCGGTTACTAAATAAAAAGTATCTGAAACTGCCAAATTTTCATAACCTGTAACAAAACTTGTAAAATTTGTATCAGTTGCAACATCTAAACTATATGAACTTGCTCCGGGCATAGACAACCAATGAGCTTTGAAACTGTTTTGAGTAACTTCGGTTGCAGGTAAACTAACTGTGGGATATGTAGGTAATACTTTGATAACATTAGAATAAATGCTTGTGGCAGTGTCTCCGTATTTTACCTGAACCCTATAGTAATAGTTCAAATAATTCTGAAATTCTTCGGGGATTAAGATATCATAATTGAATGTATCTACAATAATGTTGTAAAAACCTGTTACTGTATTAACAAAATTTGAATCGGTTGCTAATTGTAAAATATATTCGTTTGAATACGGAGAAGGTATCCAATTAGCTGTAAAACTTGTATCAGAAACATTTGTGGCAGGTAAAGCCAATGTTGGGAAAGCCGAAATTTCATATAAAAGCTGAAGACTATCTGCATATAAAGTACTGCCTACTTTCGGGTTGAAAGGATTTGATGATAAAAACATGATGTTTAAAGTATCCGGAGTTTCTTCCGATTCATAAATAAAGGGCATCAATAGTTCTGTATAGTCTATTATTGTGTCCATAATAGGATAAAAAGTAGCAGCAATTGTATCTGTCGTAGATGTTTGTGAATTGAACTTAGTCATATATGCTATAACCATCGCCGTGTCGTTATCAACAGGGATATACTTTGTAAAAACTGAAATTCCCATTGGTCTGTCTGTAAAAGGATAACCTCCTACTATAGATATATTCTGTCCGTCATAAATAATTTCACCCAATTGAAATAGACCGGGAATAACATAATCCAGCAATTCCTGAGTTTCCATTTCTACTGCATAGCTTCCTTGAAAAGAATTTGCAGTTCTTTGTGCTGTATAAATTGTTGTAGAAAAAGGAGGCGTTCCGACAACAATTGAATTATTCCAACCATCACAAGTATATTGGTCAGTCCATAATTCAAAATTACTATTTGGGGCTTGCTCCTGGGCAAAAAGGATTGATGTAAACATCAAAAATAAGATTGTAAATAAATTTTTCATAAAATTATTTTTAGTTAATTAAAGTACAAATTTAAAATTATTTTTTTACAAAATCAATAGTTATTTGTACTTTTAAATGCTTTAATAACCAGTCATTAAACCCTGAAAACATATTTTTATAAAATATTATATTATTTATTTACAACGACTTAATTAACTTTTATTAAAGTTTAATATGAACAAAAATTCAAATCTCAATAAATATAAAAAGAAAAAGCCGATAGCTTCTAATTCAGCTAATAATGAAACTGTTAACATAGAATCTAAAGAAAAAAATTCAGGTATTAAAAAAAGCAATTTTAAAACATTATCAATTGATGATTCCGGTTTTACTTTTTGGACTAAATACGCCAAGTTTTTGCCTTGGATTGTAATTATTGTAACATTTTTACTTTTTATAAATTCGATAAATAATGATTTTGTAAATTGGGACGATGACAGATATGTTACAAAAAATCCTTTTTTAGACTTTAATTTTGAAAACATTAAATATTTCTTTTCAAATTTTTATTTTGTTATGTATATTCCGCTTAGTATGATTTCATATATGATTGATTATACTATTGCCGGAGTTGAAAAAGCTTGGGTTTATCATCTTCATAATTTGATAATTCATTTGATTACAACGATTTTGGTGTTTTATTTCAGTCTAAAACTTTTCCAATACAAAAAAAATCAGAAATATATATATGCTTATGTAATTGCTTTGTTGTTTGGCATTCACCCTATTCATGTGGAATCAGTAAGTTGGATTGCCGAAAGAAAAGATGTACTTTTTTCAATGTTTTTTGTTGCCTCTTTGTTGGTTTATATTTTTTATGTAGAAAAGAAAAAGTATAAGTACCTGATTTTATCTTTTGTTTTTTACACTTTATCGCTTTTTTCAAAAACTCAGGCAGTTGTTTTACCTTTGGTTCTTCTATCTGTTGATTACTATTTAAGAGAATTTTTGACAGATAAAGAGAAATTATCGTCATTTATTAAGTTCAAAGATAAAATGCAATGGAGAATGATTGCTGAAAAAATCCCTTTTTTTGTACTTTCTCTTATTTTCGGTATTATAGCTATAAAGGCTTCCGGCACAAACGAACCGCTCGCCGAATCTTTTGACACAAATACAAAAATTGCAGTAGATACTGGATATTCTTTACTCGAAAAAGGAATCTTGATGTCTTATTCATTGTTTTTATATGTTATTAAAATTATTTTTCCGTTCAAACAATCAGCAATTCACCCTTACCCTTTTGATGCCGGTTCAATCCCTCGTCTTTATTTTATTTATCCAGCGTTTTCTCTTTTATTTTTTTCTGCCATTATTTGGTCTTGGATTAAACAAAAAAAGGAAATTTTATTCGGCTTGCTCTTTTTTATTATAAACCTTATTCTTGTTTTGCACATAAAAAATTTTATAATATCAGAACATTATGCCTACATACCGGCAATCGGAATAAGCATTATTTTAGTTTATTTTGTAATCGCTTTATTCAAGAAAAACAATAAATTAAAACCTATTATTTTAACTATTACTTTAATATATATCTGTCTATTTTCATACAAAACTTTCGACCAAAATCAAGTGTTCAAAAACAGTTATACTTTTTGGAATGACGTTACTTCAAAATATCCGCAAGTAATTGTGGCATATTACAACAGAGGAAATTATTTGCAAGAACTTGGAGATAATAACCTTTCAACAGACCTCGAAAAAGCCAATAACTTTTATAACGAAGCAATAGTTGACTATACAAAAACCATTGAGCTTCAAAAAACAAACATCGGTGCTTTCTCAAACAGAGGTATAACTTATGCAAAAATCGGTAAATATGATGATGCAATTAAAGACTTTAATGAAGTCGTGAAGTTAGATTCGACTTATGGAAATGTTTATTCCAATCGCGGAAATGCTTATGGACTTCTTGGAAAGTGGGATAAAGCAATAGCTGATTATAATAAAGCCGTTTCATTAAATCCTGATTTTGCCGATGCTATTTACAATCGTGGAATTGCATATACTAACATTAACAAGAATACCGAAGCAATCAAAGATTTTAATAAGGTACTGAAACTGCAACCGAATAAAACTGAAATTTATTATTACCGTGGGATAAGTTATTTTTATTCTGGTAATATTGATAGTGCAATTAGTGATTTTAATACTTACCTTAAAATCGACCCGTCTAAGTACATTTTAATATATTACCGTGCATTGTCTTATGAAATGAAAGGTGAAAATAATTTAGCAAAAGCTGATTTTGATATTTTGAAAAATAAATACCCTCAAATCATCACTGATATAATCCGTACCGCTGAAAGCGTTGAAACTCAAGCTGATTATAGCGGTAATATCCAAGTTTACAGACAAGCGTTGGATTTATTTATGAATATTTTGAAAATCAATCCACAACATTCAGTTGCTCATTCCAGAATTGGTGTGATTTTCGGTAAAATGGGAGATTTAACAAAAGCATTTGAATACCTTAACAAAGCGGTTGAATTAGACAATAATAATTATCAGGCTTATGCTGACAGGGGATATGCATATTCACTTACCGGTAATACCGAAAAATCTATTAAAGATTATGAAAAAGCATTAGAAATTAACCCTAATGATTTCAATACTTTATATAATATGGCTTATGCTTATGAATTACAAAAAAATTATATTAAATCACTTGAATTATTAAATAAAGCTATTGATTTGAACAATAACAACAGTCTGTTTTATTTTAAAAGAGGGCAAATACATTTTACTTTAAACCAAAAACAAGAGGCTTGCAATGACTGGAAAAAGTCAGCGGAACTTCAAAACAAACAAGCTGCGGATTTGTTGTCAAGATATTGCAATTAGTTTTAACCGCCGCTAATAAGATGTAAAACCATAACATTGTCACCTTCGTAAATAACACTTTCATCAAACTCTTCTTTTTTGATTATTCTGTTGTTTATTCTTACAACTAACATTTTGAAAGTGAAGTTTTTAAATTTTAATAATTCAGTAACTGTTATTTTTTCAAAACCGGTTATCTCTTCTGTTTTATTATTAAGTATTATTTTCATTTTTTTTATTTAATAAAATTGACAAAACAACATCAGCCTGCATATTTGCGACAATATTAACTTTTGGTGCTAACGGAGGATTTTCTTCCGATACATCATTAGTTCCGTCTCCGTAAATGTACAAATTTTCATATTTTTGAAGCTTAATTTCAGATGTATTTCCGTAACCTGCTAATCCTGAACCGACAATTAATGGTTTATCCGACATTTTATTCAATACTGTTTCAATAATCATTTTTTTCATTTCCGCATTATCAAAAGCTTCTACAATAACATCACACTTTGAAAATACTTCTGTAATATCGTCAGCTTCAAGTTTTTTATCAATTGTAATTACATTTACATAAGGATTTATTTTCAGCAAATTGACTTTAATTGCTTCTACTTTTTTTTCACCTATCTGTTCGAAAAAAAAATATTGACGATTGAGGTTTGTTTCGTTAATTGTGTCAAAATCTGCGATTATTATTGTCCCAACTCCGCATCTGACCAACGAAGCTGCACAATTAGACCCTAAACCGCCTGCTCCGGCTATCCCGACAATTTTATCTTTTAATTTTTCTTTTATTTCTTCAAATTTCATTATCAATAATTTTACGATTATTCCAAACGTATTTTGAATTTTTTTACACTCAACAAAATAAAAAACGCCGTAAAAATAAACAAAATTAAAGTTTCTTTCCAAATATAAAGCAAACCGGTTCCTTTTAGCATAATGTTTCTGATTATGATTATAAACCATTTAGGCGGCATAACCTGACAAATTACTTGAAGCCAAACAGGCATATTTTCAATCGGAAAAACAAAGCCTGACAGCAACATTGTTGGTAACATTAAAGCAAACATAGACAGCATCATTGCAAACTGCTGAGTTTTTGCAACTGTCGATATAAAAATACCTAAGGATAATGCAAGCAGAATAAACAGCATAGTTTCTGCCATTAACAAAATCAGGCTGCCTGTTACCGGAACATCAAAAACAAAATATCCGACGGCAAGAATTGAAACAGCATTTATAAGCGACAGAATAAAATACGGTGTTACTTTTCCTAATATAATCTGAACGGGTTTAAGCGGTGAAACAAGTAAAACTTCCATTGTTCCCAGTTCTTTTTCTCTTGCAATCGAAATCGAAGTCATCATTGCTGAAATTAGCATCAGAATAATAGCCATAATACCCGGAACAAACATAAAACTGCTTTTTAGCTCTTCGTTGTAAAGCATTCTTTCATCAATTTTAATTTCAAAAGGCATTTTAATAGTTTTATTTTGCTCATTTACATAATTCTGAATTATTGACGATGTATAAAAAACAATAATATTCGCAGTATTTGCGTCAGTTGCATCTGCAATTAACTGAACATTTGCCGAATTGAAATTTTCTAGATTTTTATCAAAATTAATTTCAAAAATTACAACTTCTTTAACATTTCCTTGTTTAAACGCTTCTTCTATTTCATCAAAAGAATTTAGATTTTTGATAATTTTAAAATAACCTGATGCTGTTAATTTTTCAGTAATTTTGATTGTTGCTTGGTCTTTTGACAAATCCAGAATGGCTATTCCGGCATTTTTAACTTCGGTACTGATAACATATCCGAACAATAAAATCTGCACTATCGGGATACCGAACATAATTATTAAAGTTCTCGTATCTCGTAAAATATGTCGAAATTCTTTTTGTATAAAATTCATTTTCGTAGCTTTTTTAAGTTTAACTAACCTATATTCGTTGTTTTATCTGTCATTCAGCTAATTCGGTTTGAAATCCGAAAACAAAAGCGGATTATCTGGCAATTTTGACAAATACTTCGTCAATATTTGCCGCATTATATTGTTCTTTCAGAATTTGTGGTTTGTCAAGAGCGACTATTTTACCTTTGTCCATAATTGATATTCTGTCGCAATATTCAGCTTCATCCATATAATGCGTTGTTACAAAAACTGTTATTCCTGAATTTGAAGCATCGTATATAAGTTCCCAAAACATTCTCCTTGTTACAGGATCAACTCCTCCGGTTGGTTCGTCCAAAAATACAATCTTCGGATTATGGAATATGGCTATTGAAAAAGCTAATTTTTGTTTCCAACCAAGCGGCAATGATCTAATTAAGCTGTTTTTATGATTTCTGATGTCTAATTTATCAAGCAAACTCTCTGTTTTATCAATTATTTCCTGTTTTTTCATTCCGTAAATGCCAGCATAAAATCTTATGTTTTCAAAAACTGTCAAATCATCGTAAAGCGAAAATTTTTGACTCATATAACCAATGTTACGTTTAATTTTTTCAGTTTCTTTGTAAATATCATAACCTGCGACTGATATTTCACCGGAAGTAGGCTTTGAAAGACCGGTCAGGATTTTAATTGCTGTTGTTTTTCCGGCTCCATTTGCTCCCAGAAATCCGAAAATTTCTCCGGCTTCTACTTCAAAATTCAGATTATCGTTTGCAACAAAATCCCCGAATTTTTTTACTAAATTTTTTACTTTAATTATTTTGTTTTTATTCATTGAATTTCAATGTTATATTTTTAAAATGTAATTCTGTTTAGTTAGAACTGTAAATAATTGACTTCGTCTTATCTGACAAACCCTACAAACTCGATAACTTATAAAACTGTCTAATTTGTCTTTTTGTATCTAATAGTTGCAAAACTGAAAACAACAACTCCATATCCGAAAAGATAGAACAAATCATTTTTTATATCTTTTATTTCAGAACCTTTTAAAAGAACCATTCTCAAAATTTTGATAAAAAAAGCTACAGGATTTATCAAATTAAGTTTTTGAGCCCAAACCGGCATACTTTCGATAGGTGTAAACAGTCCGCTCATCATAATAAAAACAAGCATAAAAAACCACGCAACAAACATAGCCTGTTGTTGAGTGTTTGACAGAGTTGAAATAAGCAATCCGAAACCAAGAATTACGAATAAATAGACTGTTGCTGACAAAAACACAAGCCAAAGATTGCCAATTATCGGAATATTGAACAATATTTTACCTAAAGTCAAGCCAAAAGCTAATTCAAAAAGTGCAATAATCAAAAACGGTATCATTTTACCTATAATAAACTGATGCTTTTTTATTGGCGTTACATTAATTTGTTCTATTGTTCCTATTTCTTTTTCTTTAACTAAGTTCATCGCTGACAAAAACATACCGATAATTGTAACAAGTATTACTAAAATTCCCGGAACCATAAAAACTTTATAATTCAAATCCGGATTGTACCAAAACTGGTGTTCTATATTTATTGTTTTAATATCTTGAATTTCAAATAAAGTTTTTAAGTCTGAAAATTTTGTAATTATATTTTTATTGTAATTAAAAATGATTTGATTGCAATACGAACTTCCAATTGAACCGGTTGTTTGGTTAATTGCATCAACCAAAATCTGAATTCCGGCTTTTTTATTTCTGATTAAATCTTTTTCAAAATTGTGCGGAATATTTAAAACAATATCTACTTGTCCTGTTTCAATCAATTTTTCTGACTGTTCAACTGAAAATGTTTTTCCCTTTACGACAAAAAAAGGAGAAGCTTCGAATTTTTGGGTTATTTCTCTTGAAACAGTTGACAAATCATTATCTACTATACATAAATCAATATTTTTGATTTCTAAAGTTGCAGCATAAACCAAAAACAAAAGTTGGACAATAGGTACTACAAAAATTATCGGCAGCATCATTTTGTCACGAGTTATCTGAATAAATTCTTTTTGTATAATATGTAAAATTGTTCTCATTTTGTTATTTTTTCATCAAATCCATAAAACAATCTTCAATGTTCGGTTTTATTTCTTCGACTTTGATTTCTTTATGATTTTTATTAATCAAATATTCAACAATTTCTTTTACATCAGTCTTTTGTCTTTTGTCTGTGTAATGAATACTTTCGCCAAAAGCAAAAACTGAATTTGAAAACTCATAAGAACGCAAATCTTTTATAAGTTTTTGTTTATCAAAGCTTTTAACTGAAATAAGTTTGTGTTGAAATTTTGAAATAATATTTTCGGGAGTGTCAATATCTAAAATTTTACCTTTTTGAATAAGAGCAACCCTGTTACACAAAGCCGCTTCGTCCATATAAGGAGTTGATACTAATATTGTTATGTTTTGAGTTTTTAGTTTTTGCAACATCTCCCAGAATTCTTTTCTCGAAACAGCATCAACACCGGTAGTCGGTTCATCTAAAATCAAAATCTGCGGTTTGTGAATTAAAGCACAACAAAGAGCAAGTTTTTGTTTCATTCCGCCCGATAATTTTCCTGCAAGACGTTTTTTAAATGGGGCTATATGTTCGTATATTTCTTTTATCAAGTAATAATTATCTTCAACCTTCACACCAAAAACAGCAGCAAAAAAGTTTAGATTTTCTTCGACTGTCAAATCCTGATACAAAGAATATTTTCCGGGCATATATCCTGTAATTTGTCTTATTTTTTTAAAGTCTTTAATTATATCTAAGTTTTCAAAAAAGACTTCACCATTATCAGGAAGTATTAATGTTGTCAGAATTCTGAAAATTGTTGTTTTACCTGCTCCGTCAGGACCAATCAGCCCGAAAAGTTCTCCTTTTTCAGCATTGAACGAAATATCGCTGATAGCTTGAACTTTATCGTATTTTTTTGAAATATTTTTTACTCTTAAACTTGTCATAAGATTTTGATAGTCAATGTTTAGGAACATGTTTTTAAAAATAGTCCGAGCTTAGCGGTACTTTGCGTTTCTTTGCGATAAAAAAATATTATTCAAATATTTAACCGCAGAGAACCGCGAAGGTTTTCACAAAGAGCCGCAAAGAAATACAGACATTAATTTAGTACATATTTCTTAATTTATGAAATTTACTTCTGCCGGCATTCCTATTTTGAGAGAACCATCATTAACTACTGACAACTTGACGGCGTAAACCAAGTTTAATCGTTCGTCTTTGGTCTGAATTATTTTCGGCGTAAATTCCGCAGTATTTGAAATCCAAATAACAGTTCCTTTTAAATCAGCGGTTTGTGGATTATCAACTACAATATTTGCACTTTGCCCTATTTTTACTGAAGTCAATTGTGCTTCCGAAATATAAACAGTTAATTCAATTGTACTTAAATCTGCTATTTTAAGCAAAGGTTTACCAACAATTGCAAGTTCAAAATTATTGACGTATTTTTCAAGTATCACTCCATTTAAAGGACTTGTAATATAACATCTGTGTATTTGTTCTTCAATAAGTTTTATTGACGCATCAATCGCTTCTAATTCACTGAATATTGATGTGTTGCCTGTTTTTACAGCTTGGATACGCTGTTCATTTACACTAATCTGTCCGGCTATGTTATCATATTTCTGCTGACTTATTGCACTGTCTTTTAAAAGATTTTCAAGCCTTAACCGTTCCGTTTCAAGAACGTTTTTTTGTTCATTCAATACATTAACTTCTGATATAATGCTGTTAAATTTTGACGAAATAGCTTTTTTTTGAGCTAAAAGCTGATTTTTTTGCAGAACTAACAATTCAGTATCTATTACGGCTATTGTATCTCCTTTATTGATAATATCTCCTTCCTCAAAATCAGACAATACAATTTTGCCGTTTGATTCGCTTGAAATTATTATTTCATTTACCGAAAAATTGCCATAAGCATCTGATTTATCGTTTTTTGAACAAGAAACCATTGAAAAAAATATCAACAGACTTAAAATTATTATTTTTGAGTTCATATCAGTATTTTAGATAGTTAATAAATTTATTTTTAATAAATATTCAAATAATTGAATTTTAACTGCTCAATTTGAATTAAATGAAGCTCTTTTGTCAGCTGTGCTTGAGTAAGTTTATTCAGTTCAATTATATAGTCAGATGTTGTTATAATTCCGTTTTCAAGTTGTGAATCGTAAATTTTCAAAATTTTTTGTTGTAATTCAATTATTTCATCGTCTTTAATCAAAGCATTTTCTAATGATTTTATCTGAGCTGATAAATTCTCTTTCTGAATATTCAAAGAAATTTCGATATTTTGTTTTTCTATTTGGATTTGTTGATTTTTTAGTTCATTAATTTTTTGGTTTCTGACAGAATTATTCCAATCGTAGATTTTCCAAGAAAACTTAACACCTCCATAGAAGTATGGATTAAAATCATTGCTGAGCATATTTAGACCGGGCTTCCCATACCCACCTTGTAAAAAGGCATAGACCTGTGGTCGTCTGGAACATACAACTTGGTTGTTGAGCACATCAATTTTTTGAGATTGAACATCAAGCATATCAATTCTGGGACTGCTATTTGTGTCTATTTCAACAATTGAAAAAGAAGGGAATGTCAATTTCGTTTTTTCATCAAAAGATAAACCTGTATATTCGGACAATATTGAATAAGCCGACATTTTCATAATTTGATTTTCGTCTCTTTTTTGTTCAAGTTTCAAAATTTCTGATTTTAGAATATCACGGTTTACAGGTGTCAGGACTTGATTTTTTATCGAAATTTCAACTATTTTCAGTTGCTCTTTTAAATTAGTTAATTGGTTTTCAAGTATTTGAGATTGTTTATCGAGTAATAAAGCAATAAAATAAATTTTTGCAACATTATTTTCAATTTCAAATCGTTGAATTTTACTTTTTGCAAACTGTTCATTATGTTGAAGTTCTAACAAGTCTCCCATAGTATTGGTTATTCCTCCGTCATAAACTAATTGATTTAGTTCAACATAACATTTATATTGGTCTAATGGAACTTCCGGCATTTCAATTCCGGGAATAGGAATATCTATTTCAATTGCCGTTGATTGATACGTTGCAAGTCCTTCTAATTTTAACTGCGGATAAAAATTTGACTTTAAATTTAATTTCTGCAAATCAATTTCATTATCAGCATATTCAAAAGATTTATCAATATGAAATTTTTCGCTTGCCGCATTAATGCATTGCCAAATATCAACACTGTCATTGTTCTGAGCTGATAATGTTTTTGTTGCAAAAATTATAACAATTAAAATGTATGTTAAAGTTTTCATTTTTTTACTTTTATAGAATTGATAACAAAATCAGAGACTTCTTTTTTCCTGTCCTGAATAAATTTTTTGAATTCTTTTGAACTTTCATCAAAAAATATTGTTTGTAAAATTGGTTTTGCAACAAACGGAAAAATACAAAGCGACATAATATTTACAATTAGTTGATTTGGATCTATTTCAATAATTTCACCTTTTGCTATTTCTTGTCTCACCATATTTCTAAAAAACACAAGTTGATTGTTTTTAATCTCTCCAAATAAATGAGAAAATGTTTCGGATAATTTTTTTGGTCTTTTCCCGAGTTCGTGTAAAACAAACATAGGAATAAAAGGATTTCTTTGTAACAGTCCAATGTATTCTTCAATAAAAATTTCTATTATTTCAAATAATGTTTTTTGTGAATCGAAAATTTTAACTGTATTAGGTAAAAACTTTTGTATTGCTTTATTAAAAACTTCACAAAATAATTTGTCTTTTGAACGATAATAATAATGTAAAAGAGATTTGTTGATTTTTGCTTCATCAGCTATCTCCTGCATTCTGGTACCATCAAGTCCTTTTTCAATAAAAACTTTATTAGCGGCATCAAGAATTAATTCCTCAGTGTTTTTGTCTTTTTGGTTCATCTTTTTAGTTTAATTTTTTGGTTTAACCATTTGGTCAAAAATAGATCGAAAAAAATTATAAAACAAACTTTTTCAAAAATATTTTTTCAAAAATAAAATAACAACTTGAAAATAAACAAAATATCATTTAATAAAAATTGTAACTTAACATTAAAAAAATCGTCTTAGTTTTGCTAATTAAAAAATTTTGATGAAATGAAAATTAAAATTTGCATTTTTTACATCAAAAAATGCAAATTTTGTTAGAGTTCCATCTGACCATAATATTCAAATATAAAATTTGCAGATGAAACCCCCATGAGAACCTTAAAGTTCTCACACCAATAGAATGAAAATAATTACAAATCAACGACTTACAAAATTATTTACACATGAAAAAATGCAAATTTTGTTAGAGTTCCATCTGACCATAATATTCAAATATAAAATTTGCAGATGAAACCCCCATGAGAACCTTAAAGTTCTCACACCAATAGAATGAAAATAATTACAAATCAACGACTTACAAAATTATTTACACATGAAAATATTTTCAATTACAACACTGATTTTATTATTTATAATTCCTTATAAAACAATTTTATCACAAACTGTTTCAGGTAAAATAATAAATACTGATAGCACTGTGCTGTCTTTTTCGACTGTATATGTTAAAAATACAACTTTGGGAGTAATGGCAGATTACAACGGGAATTACTTTATCGAACTCAAAGCCGGAAATTATACCTTAGTTTATAATTACTTAGGACATAAACCTGTTGAAAAAAATGTTGAAATCAAATCAAATGAAAGACTTACTATTGATGTCGTTTTGGAGAAGTCAGATTTACAGATAAATGAGGTTGAAATTGTAGCAAATAAAAGAGATAAAGCAAAAAAAATAATGGAATCTGTTAGAGAAAACAGAAAAAATTATTTAAAAAGTGTTGTTGATTATAGTTGTGATATTTATGTAAAAACATCAATCGAAAAAGAATATGAAAAAGAAATTGAGGATAGCACAAAAAAACCGAAAGATTTTGAAACTTTTTTGAAAAAAGAAAATCTGAATTTAGTTGAATATGTTGGTACTTTATATTACAGACAACCAAACAAATACAAAGAAATTATTAACGCATACAATAATTTTTCTGAGGAAAAACCTGTAAATGAATATGTCGTTTCAATTGGTTACGGAGAAAATGACATTGTGCCAAGGACTTATACTCACGATAATCCATATATATTTTACCAAAACAGTTCTTGTGGAAACTTTAATTTTTACGAAAATTTGCTCGATTTCCCTACAATTACAGATCAACCCTTAGTTTCTCCGATTTCTTATAATTCATCATTGTATTACAGATATGAGTTTGAAATCTCATTTTTTGAAGGAAATAAAAAAATCAACCGGATAAAAGTTATTCCGCTGAATAATGTCGGGGCTTTGTTTTACGGAGATATTTACATCGAAGACAGCACATGGGCGTTGGTCTCGGTAAATTTATCAGTTAATGAAAAAGCTATGACATTGTACGAAAATTTCAATATTATTCAAAACTACGAAAAAATTTCTGACAGTGTTTATTTGCCAGTAAAAACTGATATTACATATACTATCAAAAACGGCAAAGAAAAGATACTCGGAAATTCAAAAATTGTCAAAAACAATTACAAAATAAATCAGAATTTTGACTCAAAAATTTTCACAAAAGAAATAATAACCTATCAAATTGATGCATTTGACAAAGATTCTCTTTTCTGGGATGCAAACAGACAAATAACATTGAAAGAAAAGGAATTGAAGTTTATAAATAAAAGTGATAGTTTAAGAGAATATTATACAAGCGACAAATATTTGGACGAACAGGATTCTGTATTCAGCAGAATAACTTGGTGGAGTCCCATTGTTGGAGTTGGCTATAAAAATCATTATATAGGTATAGAATTCTGGCTGTCAGGTATTCTTGAACAAATTAATCCTTTTGGTGTTGGGGGCTACAGGCACAAATTATCTTTTTACCTGAATAAACATTTTGATAACGGAATGATGCTTGAAACAAGACCATACATTGATTATGGTTTCAAAAACAGAGATTTTAAAGGTAAATTTGGAATAGGTTTAACGTACATACCCAAAAAATTTGTAAGAACATACATAGAAATCGGCGATTATTATGACATGATAAACAATTACGCATCAATTGAACAAACCTTCAGCCGCAGTAATTATGTCAGAAATCAGATGTTTTTTATAAGTCAGAGAATTGAAATCATAAACGGTTTATACTCAGAACTTAGTTTTACATACACAAATCAAATACCGATAAACAATCTTGAATTAGAAAACTGGTCAGACTGGCTATTTGGCGAATTAAATGAACCGATAGATTTTGAACAATATATAAAATATGAGGTTAAATTAGAACTAAAATATATGATTGGACAGAAATATATAATTAAAAACAACCGAAAAATAATATTAGGCACTGAATTTCCCGAAATATCATTTCTTTACCGCAAAGGAATACCTGAATTGTTCAGAAGTGAAGTTAATTTTGATTATATTGAATTTGGAGCAAAAGATGAAATGCAAATTGCAAGATTCGGAGAATCAAGGTGGCAAATAAAAGCCGGTATTTTTGCAAACAAAAAAAATCTTCGTGTTTTAGAATATAAATATTTCAGAGGTTCAGACAAATTCTTTTTTTCAGACCCAGTAAAATCAATGCAATTGCTTGGTCCTACTATGTTTACAAACAGCAGTTTTTTGCAGGCAAACTATATTCATCATTTCAACGGATATTTTTTGCATAAAGTGCCGCTGTTTAAATATCTGAAACTTTCATTAGCAGCAGGAACAGGTACTTTGTACATACCCGACCAGAATTTTTATCATTTTGAAATGTACGGAGGTATAGAAAAAATTTTCAGAATTAAAACCGAAATTTTCAGAATAGGTATTTATGCCGTTACCTCTGACAATAACCTTTCAAAAGCAGATTTTACGTTTAAAATTGGTTTGAGTGGTTTTAATCAATACACAAAAAAATGGGATTATTAGAGAGTTTGTAAAGTTATAAAGTTATCAAGCTATTCTTTAATTGCGGGATATTGATTTTATAGCAAACTTCTTAATTGCTTAATTTATAGTATTTTCGGATTACTAAAACGAAAAAGCGATATTGATTAAAACGGAATTTACTTGCAACTTTTCAGGTTTTATAGGCGATATCTAAGAAAAAAATGCTTTTTGTAGCAACAGAAACAAATAAATAAATTTCTGATTAT
>DYKL01000244.1 GCA_020722645.1 Acetofilamentum sp.
AAAAATCAGCAGCAAAGCCCTGTAAATCCACGCTTTTTAAAAGTAAGTTCCGGTAGAATTCAGACCATTCTCCATCTTTTAGACCATTTTTATATTGACCTTTGATATAAATTTGTCCTGATTCGTAGTATTCAAAGTATTCTCCGGTTAATTTGTCATAGTTGTATTCAGATTGTATTTGAATCTGTTCGTTTTCGTAAAATTCCAGAACCACACCGTTTAATATACCTAATGAATAATTCTCGATAAACCGAATTTTACCGGATTCGTAATAAGCAGTAACTTGTCCGTGCAAATTATTGTTTTTATATGTTCCTTTTTCGGACAATTTTTTTGATTCGAAGAAAACCTGATATTCTCCTTCGAGATAATTATCTTTAAATATCATTGTTGATTCTAAAACACCCCATTAAAAACTAAGCAAAAGGAAGATTATTATTTACCTTAAATCCGCAAGTTTTTTCGTAAGTGGTTGCAGGTGAAAACACCTGCAACATGTAGTTTGCACCAGTCAGGTGTTTTCACCTGACTGAATTTCAGATATATAAGTATAGACTTACGGATTTAAGGATTTATTTGAATTTTCGATAAAATGAATCATTTCATCTAAAATATTTTTAATTTTTTTGTGAGATGTATCAATTATATATTTGGCTGAGTTATAAAAAGGTTCTCTTTGGTTTAATCTCTGCTGAACAAAAGCCAAAAGTTCATCATTTTTCAGATTCTGGATTAAAGGGCGTTTACGTTTAGATTGTAATAATCTTGCAACAATAGATTCGGAATCAAGTTTAATATATATAGAATTTCCCGATTTATTAATCAGTTCCATATTGTTATAAAAGCAAGGAGTTCCGCCACCGGTTGACATTACAAAACTATCAGTATTCAATGTTTCAATCAAAGTTCTATGTTCGATTACTCTGAAACCGCTTTCACCGATTAATTCAAAAATGGAAGGAATAGTTACCTTGTGTTTTTTTTCAATGTATTCATCAAGGTCAATGAAGTCGATACATAGAGAAGAGGCAAGCTTTCTACCGTAAGTAGTTTTGCCTGCCCCCATAAATCCTAAAAGAAATATTTTCAATCTGAAATTTTGTTTTTATTGTTTTTGTAAAATTTTCTTCCTCCATAAATCAATCCGGCAATAAGAAGAAATAATAAACCTCCGTCAATAGGGATAGGCTGTGGTGGTGGAGGAGGAGGTTGTGCTATTGCACTAATAATAAAAAATGGAAAAACTACAAAAAAAGTTAAAACAGTTAGTATTTTTTTCATAATATTTTTATTTTGAATTTTATTATGTGTATTTTGTCTTTATTTTTAAACTTTTATATAAAACGAAGTTTTATTGATTTTCTTTTGTTCGGTTTAAAAAAAACTTTATTTAATGATAATTTTTTGAATATAAGTATTGCTATTAGCAAAATATCTAACAAAATAAGCCCCGGAAGCTACATTTAATACATATTCATTAAAATTTGAATTTGCATTATCTTTTAATATTATTTTTCCAAGAGCATCATATATTTCAACATTTCCGTTAATATCATCAATATTTGAAATTGAAATATAAACAATGTTATCATTAGAATAAATATTTACAGAGGAGTTATTATTGAAAATATCTTCAATATCGGTGAAAGAATTTACACATAATAAAGAAAATCTGTCTCTGTTTTCACCTTCTTCCAAATAAACAGAATAATCAGGTGTCAGAGTTAAATCGGTACTGATTATATTTTGTTCTGATTGATCTATAAGATAAATTTTATCAAAATATTTTGTTTCAAAATCGGCAGCTTTGAATGTATATTTGCCGGATTGTTTTGCAACAATACCAAGAGGAACTCTTTTATATTCAACATATTCATCAATAGGAAGAGTATTGATTGCAAGTGGAATTTGGTTATAACATATAGAATATAATTGAGGTAAACCGGCAGTTGTTGCATATGCTTTGTATGCATCAAATTCATCTTCAATTTCTTCTGTTGCATCTTCATAAAATCTTACTAATGTTTGGTCTTTTTGTCCGTTAACTTCAAGCTCAAGTTTAATATAATCGTATTGAGGTTTTTCAGTTACGTTTTTGTACATTTCGTTATTATTGTGAGTTCTTGCAGAAGCCGGAATAGTTAATGTGGGTGATGCAGCAGTTGCTTTTACCATAAAAGATTGCATCGCAGGAATATATTCGCCTGTTGCATCGTAATTTAATGTTTGTCCGTCTCCTATTAGATGGTCATCTGAACTAGTCCAATAGTAAACATAATTCCCATTATCACCGTCCCACATATAAACAGTATTCGAAATATTTGTTCTTGTCCAGTCTGCATTAGCCCAGTCGAGTGCAGATTGATAAGGGTTGCCAATTAAATTCCAGCCATCGTAAAATGAACCGTATCCACCGCCATTATCGTTAGAGGTATAACTAACAGCCGGAGAGTATGAAACATCATTATTCAGATAATCAGGATTTCCGGCACCGGTTGTAAAAACAGTATTTAAGTTTCCTTCATTATAACAAATATAGCCAACGGCAGGATTTAAAACAACAGGAGCACCCATAGTAGCTTGAACTTGTTCCCAAGCTTGCCAGAAATTATAAGTAGTATAATTTGTATAATTTGAATAATTAGTATTGTTCGGGTCAGCAGATAGATTCTGGTCAAAAGCTTCATTATAAGAATAAAAATTTGGGTTAAAATTACCGGAAGTAGTATGTTCTGTAAACAAATCGCTTTGCTGGTTAGTCATAGGAACAGAGATGTATTGCCATCTGCCGTTTACTTTAAAAAATCTGTTGATATTGATTGTTCCTGTACCTGTTATTGCACCTGCACCTGTTGCAGTTATCAAAGAACCACCTATTGTTTCATCTGTAGGAGTAGCTGAAGTAAATGTGCCATCAACATCAAAAGTTCCGTTTACAGTCATTCCCGAACCGGCAATAAGTGTAGTTGAAGAGCCGCTATTTATCGTAACTTTCTCAAAATTAGTATAATTGGGTAATGCTGATGTAATAGTTTGAGTTCCGCCTGCAAATCTTACTTCTCCATCTGTATCTACATTTGTAAAAACATTATTGGCTGCGTTGTTGGTAAAATTACCTTCAACAATCATATATCCGTCAATATCAACCTCACCTGCTGCATTTGTGAAATTACCATTAGCACCGCCGTCTATGTATAGGTAACCACCTGAAGTAATAACTATACTTGCTCCATTGTTATATAAGCCTTGAGATAAAGCTATAAATGGTAATATTACAAATAATGTTAAAATAAATTTTTTCATATCAATAAATTTTTTTATTTATAAAACAAATTTTCTAAAAGGTAAAGTTTAGGTTAATGCTTTTTTTTTTACAAAGATAATTCATTTATTTTTAAAAATACAACAACTAATATTTTTTTTAGCACAAAAATTATGCAAAAGACAAAAAAAACTTTACTAAACCTAAATAAAATGAGTATTGTGTAAAAGTTTTTATCTATATACGTTTTTTTTAAAAAAAAGTTTTGTTAAAAAAAGCCGAGTTCATTTCTTGGCTATTTTTCATTATTAATCCAATTAACAAGACCCTTTTGTCTGATTATAGACATTAGTTTTTCAGGCAAAGGATTAAAACTGTATGTTTTATCATTTAATTTGATTTCCCCTTTTTCAAAAAAAACTTCAACATTATCGCCCTGTTTATAGTTTTCAACAACCTCTTTGTTTACAATAAGCAACAAACCCTGATTGATAGAAGAACGGAAAAATATTCTGTTTACAGATTTAACAATCACAGCTTTAACGCCAATATGAGCCAATCCGACAGCAGGATGTTCACGAGAGCTACCACAACCAAAGTTATCACCGGCAATTATTATATCACCTTCTTTTGCATTTTTTGCAAAATTAATATCAAAACCGGCAAATAAATATGGAATTATAGCTTTTGCATCGGAACTTAAAATATTATATGTCAAATTTCCGGCAAACATTTGGTCTGTATTCAGATTGTCTATGTCTGAATAGTTCCATATAAAATCTGATTTTCTATTTTCTTCTGCCTTTATTTCAATAGTAGAACTTTGTTCTATTTTGAACTGATATTTTTCATTATTTCTAATATCGGCTGCATCTCTCGAGTCGGCAATCTCTCCTTTAATTGCTGAGTATGCAACTACAGCAGGAGAAGCCAAAAATATTTGTGAGTTTTTATTTCCCATTCTACCCAAGAAGTTTCGGTTAGCAGTAGATATAACATTAAAACCGTCAGCCGGAATTCCCTGACCTGTTCCGAGACAAGGACCACAAGAAGAAGTTAAAATATTTCCGCCGGCATTAATAAATATTTCAGCAAGACCTTCATTAATTGCCTGTAAATAAATTTCTTGCGAGGCAGGTGTTATAATTAACTGAACGTTGTCAGCAACTTTATGACCTTTAAGAATTTGTGCCGCTTCTCTTAAATCTTCTATTCTGCCGTTTGTGCATGTTCCAAGAAATGCTTCATGGATTTTTGTACCGACAACTTCCTGCAAAGCTTTGATATTTTCAACATTATGAGGAGCAGCAACAACAGGGAAGATGTCGTCTAAATTAATTTCAATTTCTTTTAAGTAAACAGCATCTTCATCTGCCCAAACGCCATCAATTTTTTGTTTTCCGTAGAATTTTGCAAGTACTTCGTCAGGCGGGAAAACTGCATTTTTAGCACCCATTTCTGAAGCGAGGTTAGCAATAGTCATTCTTTCAGAAATACCAAGATTTTTAACACCGTCTCCGTGATATTCGATAGACATATAATTTGCACCGTCAGTACCAATCATACCAATAATCCAAAGCGAAATATCTTTTGCATATACACCTTTGCGAAGTTTACCTTTAAGCGTTATTTTCATAGATTCAGGAACTCTGAACCATGTGTCGCCTCTTCTCCATATTCCTGCAGCTTCGGTTCTGTCAATACCGGCAGCCATTGCATTAAAAGCACCGGCTGTACAGGTATGGCTGTCGCTACCAACGATAATCATTCCGGGCATAGCGTGATAAGACATAATCTGATGACAAATTCCCCGACCAGCATCGTAAAATTTTTTTATACCTTGTTCTTTAACAAAATCTCTTACAAACTGATAATCAGTTGCTAATTTAGAAGTAGTAGGAGGTGCATTATGGTCTAAAACCACAAGTAACTGGTCAGGATTTGAGACTTTTTGACCTCCCATTTTTTCGAAAGTTTTTTTGATACTTGCAGTATTGTCGTGTGTAAGTACAATATCAGGAGATTTAAAAACAATGGAGCCTGTTACGGCACCAAAAATTTTTTCTGCAAAAGTTTTTCCCATAATTTATAAAGTTTTTAAAGTTCGTAAAGCCTGCCCTGTAAGGTCTTTAAAGTTCGTAAAGATATATAATAAGTTTATTAACTTTCAACTTTATGAACTTTTTAGACTAAACTTAATATTTATTTAAT
>DYKL01000009.1 GCA_020722645.1 Acetofilamentum sp.
GCTAATGTGATAATGTGATAATGTGCTAATTAGCTAATGTGATAATGTGCTAATTGGCTAATTGGCTAATTGACTAATTAACTAATTCTCAAAATCTATATCCAACCGAAAAAATATGAGAATACAGCGAAATTGCTTGATCTGCAACATCTGTAAATGCATAATCTATGTGAAAATTATGAAAAATTAATCCCAAACCTATTGCTGGCACAAAATCAAGGCTGTTTTCTCTGTAATAATTTTCATCAACATTGCGTCTGAAATCAGGGAACAATTGAAAATTGTTGGCACCGGTTCTCAAAAAAAGCGTTTTTTTGTAATTAAATTCAAGTCCTGCCTGTGGGTATAAACTAATAGGATTGAAGCTTATCAAGGCGTTTCTTTCGCCGTCAAAAGTGAAAATTAAATCAAATTCACTATTTAATCCCGTTTTGTCCGAAAATTTGAAATACCTGCTAACACCGGTATTCAGTACCGGCATAGCTATTTCAATGTAATTATGCGGTATTTCATTACCTGTCTCTTCAAAAACTTGTCTCATTTGCTCGGTGATATTGTTAAACCAAGCTGTAAAACCTGTTGTTGAATTGTTCAAATTTGCACCGAATTTCCATTTTTTTAACTCGTACTGCATTCCGGCATCTATTGAAAAACCATAAGCATTTGCAAATTCTCCCTGATGTCGGTAGATTATTTTGGCAGTTATACCGTAATTTAGACCGGTAATGTTGGTTTTTCTTCCGTAAGAAGCTAAAAATGCGTAATCTGCAACTGAAAAAAGTTCAATTCTATCGTAATCAACATTTCCGTCATTGTCAATTAGATAAAGGGTGTTTTGAATATCATCAACGCCAAGTCTGATAAGCGATGCCGATAATCCTGTGCTTTCATCTAATTTGTAAGAAAAACCAATGTAATCATATTTCGCAATACCGGCGAAATATTCGGAGTGCATTAGAAAAACCTGATAATTTGTCTCTAAATCAGCTAAACCTGCAGGGTTGTAATATCCTGATGAGTAATCATTTACGTTAGCAGTTACACTATTGCCAAGTGAAATGTTTTTGGCACTGACTCCTATGTTCAAGTAATCATTGCTGTATTTTAACACTTGTGAGTTTGTTTGTCCGATAATTATTATAGTTGACAATGCTATAATTAAAAATTTTTTCATAACTTGCTTTTATTTATATTTGCAGTTTAACATTATTTATATTTATATGCAAACAAATGAGAAATTTAATAAAAAAATTTTTATACCAAATGCAATAACTTCTTTAAATTTAATTTGTGGGGCTTTTTCGATTTTAATATCTCTAAAATACCCCGATAAATTGTATCTTGCTGCTCTTTTTATTTTTGTAGCATCAATTTTAGATTTTTTAGACGGTTTTGTAGCAAGAATGCTAAAAGCACAGTCAGAATTCGGCAAACAGTATGATTCTTTGTCAGATGTTATCAGTTTTGGTTTAGCTCCTACATTTATTATGTTCGGTTTAATTGAAAAAGCTACGGAAAATCAATATTTACCTTTTATTTCTTTCACAATTGTAGTTTTTTCTGCAATTCGTCTTGCAATTTTTAACATAACCAATCAAAAAGACTCATTTATGGGTTTACCTACACCTGCTTTTGCTTTGTTTGTTGCATCTATACCATTGGCTGTAATTTATCCTGCAAAAATTTCACACATTATTAATATATATATCGAAAATGTATTTACAAATAATCTTTTTCTAATCTTAGCAACAATTTTTTTCAGTTTTTTATTAGTGTCAAAGATACAAATGTTTTCTTTAAAATTTTCAAATTTAAAACTTAAAGAAAATAAAATTCGATTTATTTTTATTTTCATAACATTTGTTTTGGGTGTTTTTTTATGGTGGTTTGCTATTCCCGTTGCTATTATTTTATATGTATTTATATCTCTGATTACTCATTTTAAAAAAAAATAAAATTTAGCATAAAAAATTTGGATTTATCAAAAAAAAATTCTATTTTTATAAAACATAATTTTTTGGAAACAAGTTGATGATTAAGGACTTTGAAAAATATTTATTATTAGAAAAAAGATATTCGATTCATACTGTTACTGCATACTTGAATGATATAAAACAATTTTATGAATTTTGTTCGTTTGAGCCTGATTTTATTTGTACAGACCATAATTATATCAGAAATTGGATAGTTCATTTAATGGATAATAATATTTCCAAGAGGAGTGTGAATCGAAAGATTTCATCTTTAAAAACTTTTTATCGTTATCTTTTAAAGCAAAATAAAATAAAAACTAATCCTTTTGCCAGAATAGTAACTCTTAAAACAAGTAAAAACATTCCGGAGTTTATACCTGAAACTGATTTTGATAATTTTGAAGATTTATTTGATACTGATTTTAAAGGAATCAGAGACAAATTAATACTCGAAATTTTATATCTGACCGGAATAAGAAGAGCTGAATTGGTTAATCTCAAAAATTCTGACATAGATTTATCTAAAAAACAAATAAAAGTTACCGGTAAAAGACAAAAACAAAGAATAATTCCAATTACTGATTATTTGGCAGAACAAATTAAAATTTACATTTTTTATAAAAATAGTTTGGCTCAAACAGATAAATTGGCATTTATTTTGACAGATAAAGGTAGTCCGGCATACGATAAATTTATATATCGTACAGTAAATTTTTATTTATCAAAAATGACTACACTGAATAAAAAAAGCCCACATATATTAAGACACACATTTGCAACTCATTTATTAAACAACGGAGCTGATTTGAACGCAATTAAAGAACTTCTGGGACATTCAAATCTTAATGCTACACAAGTATATACTCATAACAGTTACGAAAAATTAAACAAAATATATAAACAAGCTCACCCCAGAGCATAAAAAATTGGAGGAATTATGGATATTAAAATTACATCAATTCATTTCAACGCAGACGAGAAATTAGAAGATTTTATTAAAGACAAAGTTGATAAATTAGTACTTTTTGATGAGGATTTATTAAGTACTGAAGTCAATTTGACGTTAGAAAAACCTGTTGGAAAAAATTTTGACAGTAAAGTCGTAAAAGTTAAAGTTAAAGCAAAAGGACATGAATATTTTGCTGAAAAAAAATCTGAAACTTTTGAAGCCGCAACCGTTGATGCTGTAGATGCTATAGAAATTCAAGTTAAAAAGAGAAAAGAAAAATTACAGAAAAAAAAGTAAAAAATTTTTTGTTATTAAAAAATTTGTTATACATTTGCACACCGAATTTAGAGACAACAATTTTTAAACTCTTATTCGGTGTGTTCTTTTTATTGTTTGCCGATGTAGCTCAGTTGGTAGAGCTGCTGATTTGTAATCAGCTGGTCGGCGGTTCGAGTCCGTCCATCGGCTTTTTTTATCAGGGGAGGTACCGAAGCGGTCAAACGGGGCAGACTGTAAATCTGTTGGCAAAAGCCTTCGTAGGTTCGAGTCCTGCCCTCCCCACTTTTTGGCGGGAATAGCTCAGTTGGTAGAGCATCAGCCTTCCAAGCTGAGGGTCGCGAGTTCGAGTCTCGTTTCCCGCTCTTTTTATGTCACTTTCTTGCCAATGTAGCTCAGGGGTAGAGCACTTCCTTGGTAAGGAAGAGGTCATGGGTTCAAATCCCATCATTGGCTTAATTTTATAGGCTCTTATATGAGAAATTGTTGGTGGATTTAATAAAAGCCAAGAACATCAAAGGTGTTAAACATTTGTAGGGTAAAAATCCGTAAGACCGCTTTCAAGCAATCAAACGGATATAATGCTATAAATAGAATATCTACCCACATTTTTTAAGAAAAGAGCCATTTTATAAATCGTAAATCAAATATTAACATATCTAAATTCTTTTCAATTATGGCTAAAGAAAAATACGAACGTAACAAACCTCACGTAAATATAGGTACAATTGGTCACGTAGACCATGGCAAAACTACTCTTACTGCTGCTATTACAAAAGTTCTATCAGAAAAAGGGCTGTCTGAATACCGCGACTTTGATTCTATCGACAATGCTCCGGAAGAAAAAGAAAGAGGTATTACTATCAATACCGCTCACGTAGAATATCAAACTGTAAACAGACACTACGCTCACGTTGACTGCCCAGGTCACGCTGACTATGTCAAAAACATGGTTACAGGTGCTGCTCAAATGGACGGTGCTATTCTTGTTGTAGCTGCTACTGATGGTCCTATGCCACAAACTCGTGAACACATTCTTCTTGCTCGTCAGGTTAATGTTCCTCAAGTTCTTGTTTTTATGAATAAAGTTGACTTAGTTGATGACGAAGAATTATTGGATTTAGTAGAAATGGAAGTTCGTGATCTTTTGAGCTTCTACGAATATGACGGTGATAATGCACCTATTATCAGAGGCTCTGCATTAGGCGCCCTTAACGGTGAACCTCAATGGGTAGAAAAAATTACAGAACTTATGGATGCTGTTGACAGCTTTATTCCGCTACCTGTAAGAGACACTGAAAAAGCTTTCTTAATGCCCGTTGAAGACATATTCTCAATAACCGGTCGTGGTACTGTTGCTACCGGAAGAATCGAAACCGGTATTATTCACACTGGTGACCCTGTTGAAATTATTGGTCTTCAAAAAGACGGAAGCATGAAATCTGTTTGTACAGGTGTTGAAATGTTCCGTAAAATTTTAGATGATGGTCAGGCTGGTGATAACGTTGGTTTGCTTCTTAGAGGTATTGACAAAGATGATATTAAAAGAGGTATGGTTATTGCAAAACCGGGTTCAATTACTCCTCACACAAGATTTAAAGCCGGTGTTTATATTTTGAAAAAAGAAGAAGGTGGACGTCATACTCCATTCCATAATAATTACAGACCACAGTTCTATTTAAGAACATTAGACGTTACAGGAGAAATTATTTTGCCCGAAGGTGTTGAAATGGTTATTCCCGGTGATAATATTACAATTGAAGTTAACTTAATATATCCGGTTGCTATAAATCAAGGTTTGCGTTTCGCAATCCGTGAAGGTGGCAGAACAGTTGGTGCCGGTCAGGTTACAGAAATTATTGAATAAAAAAATTATTAAATATCTTTGAGGGGCTTTATAGCCCCTTTATCTACAGGGGTGTAGCTCAGTTTGGCAGAGCATCGGTCTCCAAAACCGATTGTCGGGCGTTCGAGTCGCTCCACCCCTGCAAAATTTTTTTTAAATGAATAAGTTTTATCTATACATTAAAGATGTTTATAGAGAGTTGTCTCAAAAAGTTACTTGGTCTAAATGGCAAGAACTTCAAAACAGCGCAGTTATTGTAATGGTTGCTTCCTTAATAATAGCACTTGTTGTGTTAGTTTTAGACCTGTTTTTCAGCTACGGTATGAAATTCATTTATGGTCTTTTTTATTAATTTTTAAAAACTCGGCTTTATAATGGTTGATTTAGAGAAAAATTGGTATGTCCTTAGAGCAATCAGCGGCAAAGAAAAAAAGGTAAAAGAATACATCGAAAATGAAATAAAAGCCCTTAAGTTGGAAGAATACATCTCACAAGTTGTTATTCCTACCGAAAAGGTTTTTCAAATTCGTAACGGGAAAAAAATCAGCAAAGAGAGAAACTATTACCCTGGTTATGTCCTTATTGAAGCGGCATTAGTTGGAGAAATAGCTCATACTTTGATTAATATCCCAAATGTAATCAGCTTTGTCGGTGCGGATAAAGGCAAAACACCTGTCCCTCTAAGACCTGATGAAGTCAAACAAATTTTGGGGATTGTTGATAAACTGCAAGACTCTGATGAACAGCTTACCCAGTCGTTCATCGTTGGTGAAGATGTCAAAGTTATTGATGGTCCTTTTAGTGATTTTATAGGAGTTATCGAAGAAATAAACGAAGAAAAGAAAAAATTAAAGGTAATGGTAAAAATTTTCGGAAGAAAAGCTCCTTTAGAATTAAAATTTTCACAAGTAGAAAAACAATTTTAACAAAATTCTCAAATTATGGCAAAAGAGGTTGTAGGCTATATTAAATTGCAAATTGAGGGTGGTAAAGCAAATCCATCACCACCAGTAGGACCGGCATTAGGTTCGAAAGGTCTTAATATAATGGAGTTTTGTAAACAATTCAATGCAAGAACTCAAAATTATTCAGGCCAAATTATTCCGGTTGTTATTTCTGTGTATAATGACAAATCTTTTGACTTTATAACAAAAACTCCTCCGGTAGCCGCTCAATTAAAAGATATCGCAAAATTAAAATCAGGTTCAGCTAATCCTAATATCAAAAAAGTTGCTTCTCTTTCATGGGAACAGGTAAAAAAGATAGCAGAAAATAAGATTGCAGATATGAACGCTTTTACAGTTGAGTCGGCAATGTCAATGATAGCCGGGACAGCAAGAAGTATGGGAATAAAAATCGAAGGCGAACGTCCTTTTTAGTAAAAACTGATTAATTAAGATTTATTATGGCTGCAAAAAACACAAAAAATAGAAAAAATTCTATTAGCAAAATCGACAAAAATCGCCTATATGAATTACCTGACGCTGTAAAACTTGTTAAAGAAGTTACAACAACAAAATTTGACGCATCTGTTGATGTTGATATACGTCTTGGAGTTGACCCAAGAAAAGCCAATCAAATGGTTAGAGGTACAATAACTCTACCCCACGGCACGGGAAAAGAAAAGAAAGTTTTGGTTCTTTGTACACCAGATAAAGAAGCTGAAGCTAAAACTGCCGGTGCAGATTATGCTGGATTAGACGACTATATTAAACAAATACAAGAAGGTTGGTTAGATTTTGATGCTGTTGTGGCTACTCCGCAAGTAATGCCGCAAATTGGTAAAGTAGCAAGAATCCTCGGTCCCCGCGGATTAATGCCAAATCCAAAGACAGGCACCGTAACAGCTAACGTTGCTGAAACAGTTCAGGAAATCAAAAAAGGTAAAATCGCTTTCAAAGTCGATAAGTATGGTATTATTCATCTCTCTGTAGGAAGAATTTCTTTTACTGAAGAAAAACTTTCCGATAATATTAATGAATTTGTTGCTCTGGTTAATAAACTTAAACCTACATCTTCAAAAGGTACTTACGTAAAAAGTTTATTCATTTCATCAACGATGAGTCCAAGTATTGCAGTTGATGCAAAAACATTTAAACGATAACAATTACTAATTATGACAAGAGAAGAAAAATTAAGAATAATTGAGGATTTGACTGAAAAGTTAAATAAAACACCTCATTTTTATCTTACAGATGCATCGGGTTTAAATGCTGCTGATACTTATGCTATAAGAAAAATGTGCTTCAGCAAAAATATTAAATTGTTGGTTGTCAAAAACACTTTGCTTAGTAAAGCATTTGATAAAATTGACAAAAATGTTGAAGAAATGAAACAAGCTCTTCATCAGCAAACTGCAATTATGTTATCTGAAGAAGCAAATTCTCCGGCAAAATTAATTAAAGATTTTAGAGGTAAAGTAGGTAAAGTACCTGTTTTAAAAGCCGCTTATGTTGAAGAATCAATATATATCGGTGATGATAAAATAGATACTCTGATAAATCTAAAATCCAAAAATGAACTTATTGCCGATGTTATTGCTTTATTGAAGTCTCCGATGAGTACTTTGTTGGGACAATTAAATTCAGGAAAGCATTTATTAGCCGGTATAACAAAAACCCTAAGCGAAAAAAAATAAAAAAATCAAGTTTAAAAATTTTTAAAAAATCATAATAAAATGGCAGATTTAAAAGCATTAGCAGAACAACTTGTTAACTTAACAGTTAAAGAAGTTAACGAATTGGCAGAAATCCTTAAAAATGAATACGGTATCGAACCTGCAGCAGCAGCTACAGTAGCAGTTGCAGCAACTTCAGGTGCAGCTCAATCAGAAGAAGCAGCTCAAACTGAATTTGATGTTATTCTTAAAGAAGCTGGTGGACAAAAATTAAAAGTTGTCAAAGCTGTTAAAGAATTATTAAGCATTGGTCTTAAAGAAGCAAAAGATTTAGTTGACGGAGCACCTAAAACATTAAAAGAAAAAGTTAGCAAGGAAGAAGCCCAAGCACTTAAAACTCAATTAGAAGAACTTGAAGCAAAAGTAGAAATTAAATAATTACACAATTTATAGTTGCTATACCTTAAATCCGTAAGTCTATACTTATATATCTGAAATTCAGCCATGTGAAAACACCTGACTGGTGCAAACTACATGTTGCAGGTGTTTTCACCTGCAACCACTTACGAAAAGACTTGCGGATTTAAGGCTATATTTTTATTAGCCTATTTTTTTACAATTTTTTGTGTAGTATTTAATATTTATTTCTATAATTTTCAAAAGTTCTTATTATGACAATAGTTAATTATATTTCAACAAAATAGGTTTAATATCTAAATGATATTAAACCTTTTTGTCGTTATAAAAAACAAACCGAAAAAACACCAATTCGATGCACGAAAATAAACGTATAAGTTTTTCATCTCAAAAAAATCAATTAGAATATCCTGATTTTTTGGAAATCCAATTAGATTCTTTTGCCAAATTTTTCCAACTTAATTCTACCCCTGATGAAAGAAAAAAAGAAGGTCTAAACAAAGTTTTTAACGAAAATTTTCCAATTACCGATACTCGAAATAATTTTGTATTGGAATATTTGGATTATTCGCTTGATCCTCCCAGATATACAATTGAAGAATGTCTTGAAAGAGGGTTGAGTTACAGTGTAGTACTTAAAGCTAAGTTGAAACTTTATTGCACTGACCCTGAACACGAAGATTTTGAAACAATAGTCCAAGATGTTTACCTTGGGCAAGTCCCTTATATGACACCCAAAGGTACTTTTATTATAAATGGTGCCGAAAGAGTTATTGTTTCTCAACTTCACCGTTCTCCCGGAGTATTCTTCAATCAGAGTATTCACACAAGCGGAACAAAATTATACTCAGCCAGAATTATACCTTTTAAAGGCTCATGGATGGAATTTGCAACTGATGTCAACAACGTAATGTACGCATATATTGACAGAAAGAAAAAATTACCAGTCACTACATTGCTAAGAGCTATTGGCTATGAAACCGACAACGATATTTTACAGATATTTGAACTTGCTGATGAAATTGAAGTTTCAAACAGTAATGTAAATGATTTGATTGGGAAAAGATTAGCCGCTCGCGTTCTGAAAAGTTGGGTTGAAGATTTCGTTGACGAAGACACTGGCGAAGTTGTTTCAATTGAAAGAAATGAAGTTGTAATAGAAAGAGAGACAATTATTGAAAAAGAACACATTGAACAAATAATAAATTCAGGTACTGCAACTGTTTTGATTCATAAAGACAGCCACAGCCACACTTATTATTCAATAATTTACAGCACGCTTCAAAAAGACCCTTCAAATTCAGCTAAAGAAGCTTTAAACTATATATACAGCCAGCTTAGAAATTCAGACCCGCCTGATGATACTACAGCAAAAGAGGTTTTCGATAAATTGTTCTTTTCAGATAAACGTTATGATTTAGGCGAAGTTGGTAGATACAAAATCAATAAAAAATTAAACTTAGAAATAGATTTACAAACAAGAGTTCTTACAAATCAAGATATTATTGAAATCATAAAATATCTTATTGAACTTTATAATTCAAAAGCCGATGTTGATGATATAGACCATTTGAGCAATCGTCGTATCCGTACAGTTGGCGAACAATTGGAAAATCAATTTGGTGTTGGTCTTGCTCGTATGGCAAGAACTATAAGAGAAAGAATGAACGTCAGAGATAACGAAGTTTTTTCACCTGTCGATTTAATAAATGCCAGAACTTTATCTTCAGTAATAAATTCATTCTTTGGAACGAACCAGTTGTCTCAGTTTATGGATCAAACAAATCCATTGGCTGAAATGACACATAAAAGAAGAATGTCTGCATTAGGTCCCGGTGGTTTAACAAGAGAAAGAGCAGGTTTTGAAGTTCGTGACGTTCACCATACTCACTACGGACGACTTTGTCCAATCGAAACACCAGAGGGTCCTAATATTGGTTTGATTTCATCTTTGTGTGTATATGCAAAGGTTAATAATATGGGATTTATTGAAACTCCATACAGACCTGTCGAAAAAGCAAAAGTAAATCTTGATAATTTATCAGTAGTATATTTGAGTGCAGAAGAAGAAGAAAACAGAGTTATTGCTCAGGCTAATGCTCAAATATCAGACGATGGTTTATTAAAAACCATTAAAATTAAAGCAAGAAATAATGGTGATTTTCCTATTGTCAGTAAAAATAACGTCGAACTGATAGATGTTGCACCAAATCAAATAGCCTCTGTTGCTGCATCTTTAATCCCATTCTTGGAGCACAACGATGCTAACCGTGCTTTGATGGGGGCAAATATGATGCGTCAGGCTGTCCCTTTAATGGTTTCAGAAGCTCCGATTATCGGAACCGGTATAGAAGAACAGGTTGCAAGAGATTCCAGACAACTAATTCTGGCTGAAGCTGACGGAATTGTTGAATATGTTGATGCCAATAAAATAATAATAAGGTATGATTTGTCTGACGAAGAAGTATTTACCTCTTTTGACGAAGATGTTAAAACTTATGAACTTCTGAAATTTAAGAAGACTAACCAGAATATGTGCGTAAATATGAAGCCTATTGTCAAAAAAGGTCAAAAACTTAAAAAAGGACAGGTTTTAACCGAAGGTTATTCTTCAAATGACGGAGAATTAGCTTTGGGAAAAAATTTATTAGCAGCTTTTATGCCTTGGAAAGGATATAATTTTGAAGACGCAATTGTAATTTCTGAAAAAGTTGTCAGAAATGACGTATTTACATCACTACATATTGTTGAACATCAACTTGATGTCAGAGAGACAAAAAGAGGTCCCGAAGAATTGACGCCTGATATTCCAAATGTCAGCGAAGATGCCACAAGACATCTCGACGAAAACGGTATGATAAGAATAGGTGCAAAAGTAAAACCCGGTGATATACTTATTGGTAAAATAACACCTAAAGGTGAGTCTGACCCGTCTCCCGAAGAAAAACTTTTAAGAGCAATTTTTGGAGAAAAAGCCGGTGATGTTAAAGACGCTTCTCTTAAAGTGTCTCCTTCTGACGCTGGAATTGTTGTTGATAAAAAGCTCTTTTCAATTATAAAAAAATCAAGAGGTGTTCAACATAATCCAATGTTGAAAAAACTAGATGATGATTTTAATGAAGATATTGCCAATCTGCAAAAACTGCTTGTTAAAAAATTAATGTTTTTGGTTCAAGGTAAAACTTCTCAAGGGATTAAAGATTTCTTTGGAAATGAAGTTATTGCAAAAGGCGTAAAACTTGACGAACAGATTATCGTGCAAATTGACTTTGCTCAGGTTAATCCTAAAAAATGGACTACTGATAAAACCAAAAATCAATTAATCGAAAAATTATTTCATAATTATTACATAAAATATAAGCAATTAGAAGCAGCATTTAAGAGAAAAAAATATAATTTACAGGTTGGAGATGAATTACCTGTCGGTATTATAAAAATGGCTAAGGTTTATATTGCTAAAAAACGAAAACTCAAAGTAGGTGATAAACTTGCTGGTCGTCACGGAAACAAAGGTATTGTTGCAAAAATTGTAAAACCAGAAGATATGCCTTTCTTAGAAGACGGAACACCGGTTGATATAGTTCTAAACCCATTGGGAGTGCCTTCTCGAATGAATTTGGGACAAATTTATGAGACTATTTTAGGTTGGGCTGGCATGAAATTAGGCGTCAAATTCGCAACTCCTATTTTTGACGGTGCTACTTTAGAAGATATTACAAAATACACAGAAAAAGCAGGATTACCAAAATTCGGAACAACATATCTTTATGACGGACAAACCGGACAAAGATTTGACCAAAAAGCTACTGTTGGAGTTATGTATATGATGAAATTAGGACACATGGTAGATGATAAAGTTCACGCTCGTTCATTAGGTCCTTATTCATTAATAACTCAACAACCATTAGGCGGAAAGGCTCAGTTTGGTGGTCAAAGATTCGGAGAAATGGAAGTATGGGCATTAGAAGCCTTCGGAGCATCTAACATTTTACAGGAAATTTTAACTGTTAAATCTGACGATGTTACCGGTAGAGCCAAAACATACGAAGCTATTGTCAAAGGAAATACTTTACCAAAACCCGGAATTCCTGAATCTTTCAACGTTCTTTTACACGAACTAAGAGGCTTGGCTTTAAATATTCGTCTTGAAAAAGACAATTAGGCTGTATTATATTTTTATATTACTTTTTTGATTAATTTTCAAATTTATAATCAATGCAAAATACAACAAATAAAAGAGGAACAACTCAGTTAGACCCAACGGATTTCTCAAAAATAACTATAAGTTTAGCATCTCCCGAAGAAATTTTGAGACGTTCTTACGGTGAAGTGCAAAAACCCGAAACCATTAACTATAGAACTTACAAACCCGAAAGAGACGGATTGTTTTGTGAACGTATTTTTGGTCCTACAAAAGATTATGAATGTTATTGCGGTAAATACAAACGTATTAGATATAAAGGTATCGTTTGTGACAGATGTGGCGTCGAAGTTACTGAAAAAAAGGTAAGACGTGAACGCGAAGGACATATTTCTTTGGTTGTACCTGTTATTCACATTTGGTATTCAAGAACAAATCCAAATAAAATCGGATATTTGCTAGGATTATCAGGCAAAAAACTTGAAGCAATTATTTATTACGAAAAATATGTTGTTGTTCAAGCCGGTATTAAAGAAAAAGAAGGTGTTCAGAGACTTGATTTCCTCACAGAAGAAGAATATCTTGCAATAATGGATTCTTTGCCCAAAGAAAATCAGTTGCTTGAAGATGAAGACCCGAATAAATTTATCGCAAAGATGGGCGGCGAAGCAATATACGACTTGTTGAAAAGAATAGATATAGACGAATTATATTACGAACTTAAAGAAATTGTAAATAATGAAACTGCAAAACAAAAGAAAAATGATGCTTTAAAAAGATTAAGAGTTGTATCGGCTTTCAGACAATCACGACATATAAATCGTCCGGAATGGATGGTTTTGAAAGTATTGCCGGTTATTCCGCCTGACATCAGACCTCTTGTTCCTCTTGATGGCGGACGTTTCGCTACTTCTGACCTTAATGATTTGTATCGCAGGGTTATTATTCGTAACAATCGTCTTAAAAGATTGATTGAAATTAAAGCACCTGAAGTTATTATGCGTAATGAAAAACGTATGCTTCAGGAAGCAGTGGATTCACTGTTGGATAATTCAAAAAAATCTACAGCAGTAAAAAATGAAAACAGACCTCTTAAATCTTTAAGCGATTTTCTAAAAGGTAAACAAGGCCGTTTCCGTCAGAACTTGTTGGGTAAAAGAGTTGATTATTCTGCACGTTCTGTTATTGTTGTCGGTCCTGAATTAAAAATGCATGAATGCGGACTACCCAAAGATATTGCAGCCGAGTTATACAAACCGTTTATTATCAGAAAGTTAATTGAAAGAGGTATTGTGAAAACCGTTAAATCTGCAAAGAAAATTGTTGACAGAAGAGACCCGATAATTTGGGAAATCCTCGAAAACGTTATGAAAGGACATCCGGTATTGTTAAACCGTGCTCCAACACTTCATAGGTTAGGTATTCAGGCATTTCAGCCAAAATTAATTGAAGGTAAAGCAATTCAGCTTCACCCGTTAGTTTGTACTCCTTTCAATGCCGACTTTGACGGAGACCAAATGGCTGTTCACTTACCGTTAGGAAATGCGGCAATATTGGAAGCTCAACTATTAATGCTTGCTTCACATAATATCTTGAATCCGGCTAATGGCGCTCCTATCACTGTTCCTTCTCAGGATATGGTTCTTGGTTTGTATTACATTACAAAAGAAAAGAAAAGTGATGAAAACAGAATAGTAAAAGGAGAAGGAATAATTTTTTCATCACCCGAAGAGGTTATTATTGCTTATAATGAAGGCGCTGTTGAACTTCACGCTCAAATTAAAGTCCGATTAAACATAAAAGACGAAAAAGGTTTCTTAAGAAGTAAAATTATTGATACAACAGTTGGTAGGGTTATGTTCAACAAAACAGTTCCGGAGGGAGTGGGATATATCAATGAATTACTGTCTAAGAAGTCATTAAGAAAAATTATTACCGATATTATTCAGAAAAAAGGTGTAGCAGTTGCCGCTAAATTTTTAGATGACATTAAAGATTTAGGATACGAAATGGCTTTCAAAGGTGGACTTTCCTTTAATCTGAATGATGTAATTATACCAAAAGAAAAAGAAGAATTGGTTAAAAAAGGTAATCAGGAAGTAGAAGAAGTAATAAATAATTATAACTTAGGTATTTTAACTTTCAACGAAAGATATAATCAGATAATTGACATCTGGACACACGTCAATACACGTTTGACAAATGTTTTGATGAAACAGTTGAAAGAAGATAATCAGGGATTTAATTCTATATATATGATGCTTGATTCCGGTGCGAGAGGTTCAAAAGAACAAATCAAACAATTATCAGGAATGAGAGGATTGATGAATAAACCACAAAAATCAGGTAGTGCTCCCGCTGTTATCGAAAACCCGATTATTGCAAACTTTAAAGAAGGTCTATCAGTACTTGAATATTTTATTTCAACACACGGTGCTCGTAAGGGGCTTGCTGATACCGCTTTAAAAACAGCAGATGCCGGTTATTTAACTCGTCGTCTGGTTGATGTCGCACAAGATGTTATTGTCAATGAAGAAGACTGTGGTACATTAAGAGGTCTTGTAGCACGTGCAATTAAAAAAGACGAAGATATTGTTGAATCACTTTATGACAGAATACTTGGTCGTACTTCCGTTCATGATGTTTACAATCCTCTTGACGGAGAATTATTGGTTGCTTCCGGTGATGAAATATCAGAAGATATTGCACTGAAAATTGAAAATTCACCGATTGAAGAGATAGAAATCAGATCAGTTTTGACTTGCGAATCAAAATTAGGAGTTTGTGCAAAATGTTACGGCAGAAATTTGTCTAACGGTAGAATGGTTAAAAAAGGAGAAGCTGTTGGTGTAATTGCGGCCCAGTCAATCGGAGAACCCGGTACCCAGCTTACTTTAAGAACATTCCACCTTGGTGGTGTTGCCGGAGGTTCTGTAACTGAATCAAGCATTATTGCAAAATCAGCAGGTACATTAGTTATCGAAGATTTAAGAACAATTCCATTTTTCAGTCAGGAAGATGAAGAAGAAAAACAAATAGTAGTCAGCAGAATGGCTGAAATGAAAATTATTGATGCCAAAACTGCCATTACATTATCATCTCATAAAGTGCCTTATGGTGCAATTATATATTTTGAATCCGGAAAACAAGTAAAAGCCGGTGATTTGATTTGCGAGTGGGATCCTTTTAACAATGTCATAATTTCAGAAAAAACAGGTAAAGTACGACATAAAAATTTAATTGAAAATATTACGTTCAAATTAGAGAGAGACGAACAAACCAATTTTATTGAAAGTGTAGTTGTAGAATCAAAAGACAGAAACAAAATCCCTGAAATAGAAATCGTAGATGATAAAGGCGAAAAACTAGCTATTTATAATTTACCAGTTGGTGCACGTGTTATTGTTAAAGAAAACGAAGTTGTCAAATCTGGTCAGGTAATAGTAAAAATTCCTCGTATTGTTGGTAAAACAGGAGATATTACAGGAGGTTTGCCACGTGTAACTGAGTTGTTTGAAGCCAGAAATCCTTCAAATCCTGCAATAGTATCAGAAATTGATGGACTTATTAGTTTTGGCGATAAAATCAAGCGAGGAAACAAAGAAATTATTGTTACTCCAAAATCAGGAAAGTCGAAAAAATACTTAGTACCTTTATCAAAACAAATTCTTGTTCAGGAAGACGATCATGTTGTTGCCGGAACTCCTTTGTGCGACGGTCATATAACTCCTAATGATATTTTGAGTATTAAAGGTCCTGTTGCTGTACAGGAATATTTAGTAAACGAAATACAGGAAGTTTATCGTTTACAGGGTGTTACTATAAATGATAAGCATTTTGAGGTAATAGTAAGACAAATGATGCGTAAGGTTGAAGTTGAAGATCCGGGTGATACTGACTTTTTACAAGGTGAAGTTGTTGAAAGAATGGAATTTTTAGATGAAAATGACAGAATTTTCGGTAGAAAAGTGGTAACAGAAGCAGGTGATTCTCAAAGAATAAAGAAAGGACAGATAATTACTTTAAGAAAGTTGAGAGATGAAAATTCATATTTAAAACGAAGAGACTTAAAATTAATTGAGTTTCGTGATGCTATTCCTGCTACATCAGTTCAGATATTGCAAGGTATTACAAAAGCCGCATTACAGACAACTAGTTTCATATCAGCTGCATCATTCCAAGAAACAACAAAAGTATTGAATGAAGCTACAGTTAAAGGCAAGACTGATTATTTAATTGGATTGAAAGAAAATGTTATTGTTGGTCACTTAGTGCCTGCCGGAACCGGTTTCAGAACATTCCAAGAAGTAATAGTTGGTCAGAGAGATGCTTTTAGCAATGAAGAAGAAGAAATAATAGAAATGTAACAAAAAAAACGTTCGGGGAACCGAACGTTTTTTTTATATTTTGAATTTTTTATTGTAAAGTAACAATTTTATCTCTTTCTTCTTTTGCAATTTTCATAAGTTCTTCAAGTGTTTGGCTATCCATTTCCACATCACCGTCTTCATTTGGTGTAATTTTATCAAAAACGTTTTTAAATTTTTTCATTACTTCAATAACTTCGGCAATGTCTTGATTATCAGCTTTGTATTGTTCTAAAATAGGGATTAATGAATTTACGACAAATTTTTGTTCTGCAATTTTATTTGCAAGTACTTCTTTGTCCACACTTGTAAGAGCTAACTGGGTAGAAAGATATATGCTTTCAATCCATGCACCGGAAATAACAAGCATAGCTAATGCGCCTTTATTTTCAGCATTAAGTTTGTTAAATGTGTCATAGTAAGTATTATTGACAATTTTGTATAAAGTATCTGCATTGTCAATATTTTGTTCTATTCTTTCTACTATTTTTTGGTCAATAATAGCGGAAAGACCTAACTGGTCAGACAATTTTTTAGAAGCAACCAAAATATCTCTAATAGCCTGAGCCTGATTGTACGTAGAAGCATAAGCCAAATCTGCCCCGTAAACACCAAGGTTCAATGCTTTTGATTTTTCTTTAAAATAGTTATCTGCATTCTCAATTTTGTTTGTAATGTCAGCTATATATGCAGTGCCTGAACTTTGTAACATTTGAGTTACTTCAAACGGTGTAGGGATAGGATAAACTAATTGTTCTATTTGGTCTTCAACAACTATATCATTAGGATTGTTGTTTTCATTATCGTGTTTGCAAGATGCAAATACAAAAATAAATGAAAGAACCAGTAGTAATGAAAATTTTGTATTCATATCAGTATTTTTTGTTTATGCAAAAATAAAATTAAAATTGAAAAATACAAGCTAATATACTATTTTTTTCGATTATTTTTTTGAATATTTTGATTTCTCTGCATATCTTCGAGTCTTTTTTGGAAATTAGATTTTTTTGTTTCCTTGTTTTTTTGAATATTTTCACGTAATTTAGCTAATACTTTTGCTTCATCTGTAAATTTACGAATTATTAAAATCTGAAAAATTCCGATTAAAGTAGAAAGAAAATAATAATAACTTAATCCTGCTGAATAATTATTAAACCAAACAATCATCATAACAGGCATAAGATACATCATAAATTTCATAGATTTTGCCTGTGGGTTTGATGTATCCATATTTGTGTTTGTGAGCATTGTATTTATAACCATTGTTATCGCCATAAGAAGTGTAAATAAACTGATATGGTTTCCGAAAATCCATTTTACAATCGGAATATTTGCTGTCCAACTTACAATAGCATCGTAAGTAGAAAGGTCGCTAACCCATAAAAATGATTCTTGTCTTAATTCTATTGATGCGGGGAAAAATCTGAACAGGGCAACTAAAAAAGGAAATTGCAGCAAAATCGGAAGACAGCCTCCAAGTGGATTAACTCCGGCTTTTTTGTATAAATCCATTGTCGCTTGTTGTCTTTCCATTTGTTTGTCTTTACCGAATTTTTCTGTTACTTTATCTACTTCGGGTTTTAGAATTCTCATTTTTGCTGATGATGCATAAGAACGGTATGTTAAGGGGAATAATACTAATTTTATTATAACTGTCATAATCAAAATAATCAATCCGAAATTACCGATAAATTTTTCAAGTATATTGAACAGAGGAATAATTACAAATTTGTTAACAAATCCGATTACATTTTTTCCTAAATATATCATTTTATCAAGTTCTGCTTTTTGCTCATTAATTTCAACTTTTCGTAAAATTGAATACTTGTTAGGTCCGAAATAGAAAGCTAAGGGAATATTATAATTTTCTGAATTCTGAAAAGGAATTGTCAGTTTTGAAGACATATATTTCAGATGAACAGAATCAGTAGCTGAAACATCTTTGTTTGTTATTTTTGCATCAGCAAAATAATTTTTTGAAATCAGAACTGAGGAGAAAAATTGTTGTTTATATCCTATCCACGATACTTTTGATGTAATTTGTTCGTCTAATACATCTTTTCTGGCGTTTAGTTTTTCTACTGTTGAGTTATGTAGTTTGTAAAAGAACAGTGTGTTTTCTGTTTCCCATTTTTCACCTCTTTCAAGATGTCTTAAATACTCTTCCCAGTATAGTTCTATGAATGTAGTATTATTTTGTATTATGTTTTCTAAATTAACAAAGTTAATGTCAAAATCAACAACATAAGAATTTGGTTTAAGTTTGTATATGTATTCAATGTATTGATTTTCATTGATTTTTGCTTTAAGAGAAACAGCGTTTTCTGTTTGTGTTGCATCGTAGATTAATGAATTATCATCTGAAATAAAAAATAAATCTGATGTTTTAATAAGCTTTGCATTTGAAAAAAAATGAAATTCAAATTTGTTTAAATCACCGTCAAATAGAAGCAGGTCTTCCTGACTGTATGTTTTGTATTTCAATACATTAGCAGAGTATATTCTACCACCCTTTGTATTTATTTTGAGTTCTATAAGGTCATTTTTTAAAGTAACAAATTCTTCTTCGCCTTGAGCTGCACTGGCAAAATCACCGAATTTTGTATAAAGTTCCTGTTTTATCAAAGCTGAATCGCTTAATGTAGTATCTGAAAAAACAATGTTTGTGTCGTTTTCAATTACATTGTTAGTGTCAACAATTATGTTATTTGTATTTTGAGTGTCTGTAACAACTTGTTCGGTTTCTTGCTGTTTGTTTTTTTCGGCATTTTTATTTGTTAAAAAGAAAAAGCCCAGTAAAATAGCACCGATTAGTAAAAAGCCAATAATCTGATTTTTGTCCATTTTAAATTTTTAGATGTTTTAATATTTTTTTATTTCGATTGAATTTTTTATTGTTAAAGTAATTGAGTTTATAAACAAATAAGAGTTTGGTCTAATATTTTTTTTATTTTGTAAAATAAGTTAAACATCTAATTATCAAAGTATTAGAATGTGTTGAAATAAACTTAAAAATTCTTGTTTTCAATAATACAACTTTTCTTTACGTCTAAACAGCTTTGAAGTGTTTTATTTGTTAATGTTTAAACCAAAAAGAGATAAAGTTTATATTATAACCATTTTAAATACAAAAATTTTACAAACTTTAAGAACTTTACAAACTCTTTTATTCCAAAGCAGACTTAATAAAATCCACAAAAAGCGGATGTGGCTTTAAAACCGTACTGCTGTATTCAGGGTGAAATTGAACCCCTACAAACCATTTATGAGCAGGTATTTCCATAATTTCAACCAGATTTGTTTCAGGATTTATGCCGGTAGCACTCATACCTGCTTTTTCGTAATCTTCTATAAATTCGTTGTTAAATTCGTATCTGTGTCTGTGTCTTTCAACTACCTGATTTTTTTTGTATGCATCAAAAGCTTTGCTTTTTTTCTTCAGATTACAAGGATAACTTCCAAGACGCATTGTTGCACCCATTGTTGTAATGCTTTTTTGATTTTCCATCAAATCAATTACAGGATATTCGGTTGAAGTTTCCATTTCTGTAGAATTTGCATCGCTGTATCCTAAAACATTCCTTGCAAATTCAATCACAGCGCATTGCATTCCCAAACAAATACCTAGAAATGGGATATTATTTTCTCTCGCATATTTTATAGCAAGAATTTTTCCTTCGATTCCTCTGTGCCCAAATCCGGGAGCTACTAAAATACCTTTGTAATCTTTAAAAATTTCTTTATAATTTTCTTCGTTCACTTTTTCGGAATGTATCCAATCAACTATTGCTTTTGTTTCCTGATGAGTTGCTGCGTGAATAAATGAGTCGTTTATTGATTTGTAGGCGTCTTGAAGCTCTACATATTTGCCAACTGCCGCTATTTTAACAGTTTTTTTATTATTATAAAGTTTGTATAAAAATTCTTTCCATGGTTTCAGGTCGGGTTCTGCACCAACTTCCATGCTGAATTTTTTCAAAACAGTTTCATCGAGCTTTTCATCTTGCATTTTCAAAGGAACTTCATAAATTGATTTAGCATCAATTGCTTCAATTACGGATTCTATATCAATGTTGCAAAACAAAGATACTTTTTGTTTTATTTCTTTTGTGAGGCTTTTTTCTGTTCTGAGGACTATAATGTCAGGTTGAACTCCGTTTTCGAGCAATAATTTAACTGAATGTTGAGTTGGTTTTGTTTTTAGTTCTTTTGCGGCAGAAAGATATGGAACTAATGTAAGATGAATAACAATTGCATTATTTTTGCCAAGTTCCCATTTTAACTGTCTGACTGCTTCAATGTATGGCAGAGATTCAATGTCGCCAACCGTTCCGCCTATTTCGGTAATTACAAAATCTAATTTATTTTTTTTTGCAAGAAGTTTAATTCTTGTTTTGATTTCGTTAGTGATATGAGGAATAATTTGAACTGTTTTGCCAAGATAATCGCCTTTTCGTTCTTTATTTATTACAGTTTGATAAATCTGACCTGTTGTAACGTTGTTGGCGTGTGATGTAGGTTCTCCAAGAAATCTTTCATAATGCCCCAAATCAAGGTCGGTTTCTGTACCGTCTTGGGTAACATAACATTCACCGTGTTCATAAGGATTGAGTGTTCCCGGGTCAATATTCAAATAGGGGTCAATTTTTTGGATTGAGACTTTATATCCCCTTGCTTGCAGAAGTTTTCCGAGTGATGCCGAAATTATTCCTTTCCCTAATGATGACGTAACTCCACCGGTTATGAATATGTATTTGGTTGCGTTCAATATCTTATTTTTTTTGTAGTTCTTTTAAAGCTTTAACCAGATTTGTAAGCATTTGTTCGTTATTTGTTTTTTCTTGCTTTAATTTTTCAATTTTTGATTCGAAATTTTTAAGAATACTTTCTGAATTTTTTGATTTTACGAAAAAGCTCAGATTATTTTCTAATGTTATTATTTCGCTGTTATATTTAGCAATGTTGTTTTTTACTTTTTCTATTTCAAACTTTATTTTATTTGGCTGTTTGCTTTCAACAATGCTTTCTATTTGGATTTTGTTTTCTGCTTCATTTCTTTTTGATTTGCTTATATCGAAACTTTTGTATTTTTCTTCCAAAGCTTTTTGATAAGCAGTATAAACAGCATCTTTTTCTTTGAATGGTACAAAACCAATTTCAGACCATTCTTTTTGCAACTCTTGAAGTGCTTTTAGGCTTTTTCCGGCATTTTCAGAAGGTTCTAAATTTTTTATTTTTTCAATAATTTCGTTCTTTTTGTTAAGATTTTCGATTTCCTGCTCTTTTTTATTTTTTAGATTTTCACGTTTCCTTTCAAAGAAATGATTACAAGCAGTTCTGAAACGGTTCCAGATTTCATCTTTTTTGTCTTTGGGAACTGCTCCGATGTTTCTCCATTTTTCCTGCAATTCAATCAGCAAATCAGATGTTTTGTTCCAGTCTGTGCTGTCTTTAAGGTTTTCAGCCTCAATGACCAATTGTTCTTTGATTTGGAGATTTTTTTCAATGTTATCAGCATAATTTTGAAAAAATTCGTGTTTGTTGTCAAAAAAAGTTTTTCTTGCTGTAATAAATCTTTCAAAAACCTGATTGTTAAATTTTTTTGGTGCAAAGCCTATTAATTTCCATAGTTTTAGAAGTTCGTTGATTTCTTCTGTTTTATTTTGCCATTCTTTGACAGTTGTACATTGTGCTTTTGAAATATTTTCGGCTTCTTCGCATAATAATTCTTTTGCTTTCAGATTATCGCTTTGTTGTCTTTTAAGCTCCTGAAAATAGTCGTAATGTTTTTTATTAATTATTGTAGAAGCTTCTTTGAATCGGTTCCAGATTTCTTCTTTTTTATCTTTGATAACGGGACCTATTCCTTTCCATTTATCGTGATATTTTTGCAGATTATTATAGGCTTTTGTGATTTTTGTCTCTAAAATCAATGCTTCTGCTTGTTCACATAGTCTTATTTTTTGCTCTAAATTTTTACGTAAGTCTAAATCCCTTAGTTCTTTATTAATATTTACCCAATCGTAGAATTTCTGTAAGGTAAAATTATATTTTTCCAACAGAGCTTTTGAGTCAGCTTGTGGAACTGCTCCTATTTCGTTCCATTTATCTCTAATTTTGTAAAATTCTTCAAATGTTCTGTTTAGCGTTTCTCCTTTGTTTATAAGCTCTTCGATTTGGTCTATAATCTTGTATTTTTCTTCGAGGTTTATTTGTTTTTCTTCTTGTAATTTGATATTACGTAAATGTTTTAATTCTTTAAATCTGTCATATAATTCTTTGAATTTATCGTCAAATTTGTCAGGTTCAACTTTAAAATCTTCTTTTTGACCACCGTTTTCAACAAAAATTTCTCGTTGTTCCAAAATTTCAGCATTATGTTTTGTGAAAAAAGAATTTTTTATAATTTCGGCTTCTTCTTTTATTTGTTCAATTGGTTGTTCTAAAAGCTTTTCAAAGGCATCAACAAGCTGTTCTCTTGAAAATTCAGCGTAATTTGGTATTGTTTTATTTGATTTTACCTCAATTTCTTCTTCTTGAATTTCTTCTTCATCTAATTCCGCATCTTCTTCCGTCATAGTATTTGGTGCAGCTTCCTTCTCGATTTCAATACTGATTTTTTTTAATTCTTCCGCTTTTATTTCGTTTGAAGAATCAATAGTTTTCCTTTGTTGCAATTTTTCAAGTATAATTTCTGCTGATGATTTTTTCTTTTCTACGTTTTCTGCATTTTCTTGATTGATTTCCAAATTCTTGTTTTCTTCCATAATTTTTTTGAGTTAAAGATTTTAAAAAAACATCACGTTGTAACGTAAGATGTTGAATTAGTTTTAGTTGTTGTTTGAATAATTCCTTTTGTTAAAAAAAGTTTTGCAAAAATAACATTTTGTCAAATTATTACAAAGTATTTATCTCACATTATTCTTAATTAAAACTGATTTCCATTTCTATTGTGCTGAATAAAAGTGTTTTATGATTAGTTATTCATTTTTTTAAATTTAGAAAATTTTATATTTTTTGCATTATTTCAAAAAAACAAATTGTTTGTTCATATTTTTTTTAAATTTACATTGAATTTTAAAACCCAAACAATGAAAAAATATTTTATTTATCTAATTTTTTTCTATACAGTCATTTTTACAGGCTGTCGAAAAGATGACCTTTCTGATGTGGATTTCAGACAAGAAATGAGAGATTTTGTGCAGGAAATAAGCCAGTATGCAAAAGCAAAAGATGCTGATTTTGTCATTATCCCGCAAAATGGTGTTCAAATTATCAGTTCATCAAAAGAAAGTTTAATTGCCGACTTAAACTATATCAACGCAATTGACGGAGTAGGGCAGGAGTCTCTGTTTTACGGTTATTCCGATGATGATGAAATAACGCCTCAGGAAGAAACTGATATTATTTTATCGCATTTGGACTTAGCCATGCAAAACAAATCTATTGCTGTTCTTGTTACTGATTATTGTTATACTCAGAGCAAAGTTGATGATTCTTATCAGAAAAATCATTACAACGGATACGCTTCTTTTGCTGCTGATGACCGAGAATTGAGGTCTATTCCTATTTATCCTGTTTTGCCGAATAATGTTAATACAGATACTATCCAAAATTTAACAGATGCACGTAACTTTTTATATATAATCAACACCGAAAATTACCCGACTAAGGAAGATTTTTTAAATGCGTTGGAAAATACCGACTATGATATTATTCTTATTGATTTATTCTTTTCAGACACAGACCAGTTTAAGGCGAATGATATTGCAGGACTTAAAACCAAAAATAATGGTGCACAAAGAATGGTAATTTGTTATATGAGCATTGGCGAAGCTGAAGATTACAGATTTTACTGGCAGGAATCTTGGAGCGACGATGAACCTGAATGGTTAGAAGAGGAAAATCCGCAGTGGAAAGGTAATTTCGATGTCAGATATTGGTATGACGAATGGAAAAATATAATTTTCGGCAATGATAATTCATATCTCGACAAAATCATTGCCGTCGGCTTCGACGGTGTTTATTTGGATATTATTGACGGATTTGAATATTTTGAAGAAAAGTACGAGTGAGTAATTATGTAGAGACGTTGCATGCAATGTCTGTACAGTTTGTAAAGAATGTAATAATTCAACAATTCAACAATGAAATAATGAAACAATTCAACAATTCAACAATGAAATAATGAAACAAAGTGTCAATTAGCCAATTAGCAAATGTGTCAATTAGCCAATTCAACAATTTAACAATTTAACAATGAAATAATGAAACAATTTAACAATTCAACAACGTCATAGGTAGGCACGAAGCAAATGTAGCAATGTCCCAACTAAAAAATGCTTTCCAAAAAATCTGATAATTCGGTATGCTGAAATTCAAATCCGGCTTTTGTGATTTTTTCGTTTGAAACACGGCTGCCTTCAAGAAGTATCGAAGCCATTTGACCGAACATAGTTTTCAAAACAAAAGAAGGAAGTTTGGGCATAAAATAAGGTTTGTTCATCTTTTTTGCTAATATTTTCATAAAGTCTTCATTTGTAATGTGTTGCGATGAAACCGCATTGTAAACACCCTCAATGTTATTTTCCACAGCAAACAAAAACATTCTGGAAATATCGTCAATGCTTATCCACGGCATAAATTGTTTTCCTGAACCTACAGGTGAGGCAAATCCTTTTTTTGCGATATTTATAAGTTTTGACAAAGCACCGCCTTTGTCTGAAAGTACAATTCCAAGACGTAATTTTACAACTCTGTCAGCAATTTCCTTAAAGTTATCGGCTGCTTTTTCCCATTTAACAACTACTTCGGCTAAAAAATCATTTCCGGCATTATCTTCTTCTGTATATATTTTTTTATTTGTTACTGAACCATAAAAACCAACTGCAGATGCAGAAATAAAGGCTTTTAGCTTTTTATTCATTTTTCTTATCTCATTTTCAATAAGTTCTGCTGTTTTAATTCTGCTGTCTGTTATAAGTATTTTTTGTTCGTCAGTCCATCTTTTTTCGCTTATATTAGCACCTGCAAGGTGGATAATTATATCTGCAAATTCCAATGCTTCTTTTACGATGTAATTGTTTTGATAATCCCATTCAAATTGTAATATTTTTTTATCACTTTGTTTTTTCCTGGTTAAGATTGCTGTTTTGTAATTTTTTTCTGAAAGCAAATCAGTCAAATAAGTACCGATTAGACCGCTTGCACCTGTAATTAAAATATTTTCCGGCATAATGTTTATTTTTTTGTATTTGCATATTTCCGGTAAATTTGTTCAAGTTCTGTGTCTTTATCGTGTTCGTGAATATCCCAGTGATAAAATGATAACTTTTTGAATATACAAATTGCTTCTTTTATTTCTTCTTCTGATAAATTACCTTTGACTATTTGCGAAACCTTGTACATTTCTTCAAATGCAGAAGTAATTTCTTTGAAGCCTTTTTCGGTTAAAGCTACTCTTTTTGCTCTGCCGTCATAAGTGTCGGCAAATTCGTAAATGAGTTTGTTTTTTATCAGCCTTCTTAGAACTTCGCTACCGGTTGATATTTCCAATAAATGACGGTTTATCAGCTCCGATTTTAAAAGATTTTTTTCTACGACTAAAGTTGCCAGAAAACCAAACTCATCAATTGTATTGAATAATCTGCCTTTAAAAGCTTTTTTGAGATAATGTTTTGCAAAACGATATAAATTTGTAAGTAAAATAGAAAACTGGACTTCTATAAAATTAGTATAATCAAAATTTTCTGATGATAAAAAGTTGGGTATTTTGGTTTTATTTTTTTCTTTCGAAATTAAAACCTTATCTTTTAAAAAAATCGAAAATTCTTCAATGTTTGGTTTATCCGATTTTTGCTCGTATTCAGTAAGATGACTTAATATTTCGTTCAATAAATTATATTTTGTCATTTTTGTTAAATATAAATTTTGTATTACTTTTGCAAAATTACTACAATTTTGGAATAAATGTCAAATAATATAAAAATAAAAATTATCGGAGGCGGTATTGCTTCATTATCAGCAGCTTGCTATTTAGGTAAATATGGCTATGATGTTGAGATATTTGAAAAAAAATGAGTCAATTGGCGGGCGGGCAAGACAATTGAAAAAGCAAGGTTTTATTTTTGATATGGGACCAACTTTTTACTGGATGCCTGATGTTTTTGAAAAGTTTTTTGCTGATTTCAATAAAAAATCATCTGATTTTTATGACTTGGTTCAATTAAATCCCGGGTACAGAATTTATTTCTCTGAAAATAATTACGTAGAAACTTCTACTGATTTGACTGCCATTTATGATACTTTTGAAAAATTGGAGACGGGCAGTTCTAAATTTCTGAAAAAATTTATAAGTGATGCTGAAAAAAATTATCAAATTGGGGTTAAGAAAATTGTTTACCGACCTGGATTATCCCCATTTGAACTTATAACTTCCGAAACAACTGTCAGAGTAAATAAATTTTTTAAAAGCATAAGCAGTGAAATCCGCAGAAATATCAAAAATGAATATCTGAGGCAATGGTTAGAATTTCCGGTTATTTTTCTCGGAGCAAAACCGTCTGATATTCCGGCGTTTTACAATTTTATGAATTATGCTGACATTAAGCTCGGAACTTGGCATCCAGTCGGAGGAATGTACAAAGTTATTGAAGCTCTCGAAAAAATCGCAAAATCTTTCAATGTTAAAATTAACACAAATTCAACTGTAACAGAAATATTGACTGAAAATAAAAAAGTTAAAGGAATTGTTGTTAATAATCAAAAAATTGATGCTGATATTGTTGTATGCGGAGCTGATTATCATCATTGTGAGTTACTTTTAGACAAACAACTTCGTTCTTATTCCGAAAAATACTGGCAAAAAAAGTTTTTGCACCTTCGGCTGTTCTTTTTTACTTTGGTTTTGATAAAAAATTAGAAAATTTAACTCACCACAGTTTATTTTTTGATTCTGATTTCGATGCTCACATAAATGATATTTATTCAACTCCAAAATGGACTGAAAATCCGCTGTTTTATACAAGTTTTCCAAGTATTACTGACTCTTCGCTTGCTCCTGAGGGCAAAGAATCAGGAATTTTTTTAATTCCTTCGGCTCCCTGAATAAAAGAAAATGCAGAAGTTACTGAAAAATATTTCCGTCAAATTATCGGAAGGCTTGAGAAAATTACAAAACAAAAAGTATCTGAATCTGTTATTTTTAAAGAAACATACAGCATCAGTAATTTTACAAAAGATTATAATTCTTACAAAGGAAATGCTTATGGTTTAGCAAATATTTTAATTCAAACAGCTTTTTTGAGACCAAAATTGAAAAGTAAAAAAGTCGGAAATCTTTTTTTTACAGGTCAATTGACAGTTCCGGGACCAGGAGTGCCTCCGGCTATCATTTCCGGCGAATTAGTCGCTAATTTGATAAAAAAAATCTAAAATGAATTATTTTGATCACTATAATAATGTTTGTGCTGAAATTAGCAAATTGACTACTGTTAAATACAGCACAAGTTTTTCAAAAGGGATTAAACTTTTTCATAAAAGTTATCATATTCCGGTTTATTCAATCTATGGTTTTGTGAGGTTTGCAGACGAAATTGTTGATACTTTCAAAGATTATAATCAAAAAGAACTTTTAGCTGAATTTAAAAGGGATACGTACAAATCTATCAATGAAAAAATCAGTGTTAATCCTATTTTACAAAGCTTTCAGAAAGTTGTCAATGAATATTGCATAAATACAGAACTTATTGAGACTTTTTTGAATAGTATGGAAATGGATTTGTCAAAAATTGAGTACGATAAAGAAAAATATGAAAAATATATTCTGGGTTCTGCCGAGGTTGTTGGTTTGATGTGTCTTAAAGTGTTTACTGACAGTGACGAAAATAAATATCAGGAGTTGAAACCTTATGCAATGCGACTTGGTGCAGCTTTTCAGAAAATAAATTTTTTAAGGGATATAAATTACGATACCAACAATCTTGGCAGGATTTATTTCCCGAACCTTGATATTGAAAATTTTGGCAACAAAACTAAACAAATTATCGTAAATGAAATTGATGATGATTTTAAAGAGGCTTTGAAAGGTATCAGAAAATTAAACAAAAATCAAGAAAAGGGGTTTATCTGGCTTATTTATACTACACAAGCCTTTTGAATAAAATAAAAAGAAAAACTCCTGAAAGAATTTTAAACGAAAGAATAAGAATTTCAAATTTGAAAAAATTTTTACTAATTTTGAAAATTTATTTAATAAAATGATAGTATAATGGAACAAGTCATATTAGTAGATTCTAAGAATAAAGAGATTGGAATTATGGAAAAAATAGAAGCTCACAGAAAAGGTTTATTGCACAGGGCTGTAAGTGTGCTTATTTTTAATTCTGACGGTCAAATATTGCTTCAGAAAAGAGCAAAATCCAAATATCATAGTGGTGGTTTGTGGACAAATACAACCTGTTCGCATCCGATACCTAACGAATCGGCTATTGATGCCGCAAAAAGAAGATTATTCGAAGAAATGGGTATAAAATGCGAATTAGAAGAAAAATTTACGTTTATTTACAAAGCTTTTCTAGACAACAATATGATAGAAAATGAATTTGACCACGTTTTTTTTGGTACTACCGATATTTTGCCAGTTATTAATACCGAAGAAGTTTCTGATTACAAATATATTTCCTACCTTAATTTGATAAATGACATAGAATTCAACCCCGACAATTATACCGTTTGGTTCAAAATTTTGCTCAAAGAAGCTGAAAAAGAGATTTTTAAAGCTACAAACAAGTTGAAATAAATTACTGTCTGATTAGTTTTTTTCGTCAAAAATATTTTTTCTGTTTCCGGATAAACAATATTTTTGCCTTTAAACAAAATAAATATTGTACAATGAAAAAATTATTCTTTTTCTGCTTTTTGCTTTTTGTCGCAAATATATTGTTCAGCCAACAAATAAATGGTAAAATAGTTGCCGATACTTCCAACATTACTGTCATTAAAATCTGGGGCACACATTACGAGCGTGGTTACGCTTATGGATACCTTGCAGGTGAAGGAATGGCAGATATTTTCAAAAATTACATAGAGCCTTCTTATGGTTCTTACCTTACTACTGCAAAACAATGGATTGAAGACGGAACAAATATTTCAATTCCCGAAGAATACCAGACAGAAGCAATAGGAATGATTGACGGTATGAACGATGCCGGAATCAATACAGATGAACTTGATTATCTTGATGTCCTTGCAAGTAATGTTATTCTTGATTTTTATGGTTTTTCAAGCAAAAATGAAGTTGTTGATATTGGTTGCTCTGCTTTTATGTCTTGGGGAGATGCAACTATAGGTACTGATATAGAAGGGAAATCTGTTATTTCAAGGCACGTGGACTGGACTCAGAATGCGTCTTTAATTAGGAATCAGGTCGTTGTTGCACATATTCCCGAAGAAGATGATGAACAACCGTGGATTATGATTGGTTTTACAGGTCAAATCTGTGCTCTTTCAGGTGTCAGCAGCAGCGGGTTAGCTGTTTTTATGCATTCTTTGAGTGATGCTAGTGGTGTTGCTACTGAGGGCAGAGCTTACGAACCTATTTGGTTTTCTTTGCGAAAAGCATTAGAACAAAAAGATTATAACAATGATTTGCAAGACGACGCTGACGATTTACGTTCGATTTTACTCGAAAATGAATATGGTTATCCCAAAGAATCAATAATTACCTGTATTTCGTCATCTGCAAATATAGAAGATTCATTGATTGCCTTAGTTGCCGAATTAGCTTGCGTTGAACCGTATCATTCTTTCAGATCAAATTCTTATGAAGACTTAATCTCGGGTGATAACCTTTATGCTGCAAACAATTCTATTGTCAGAAATGATGCACATAATTATTGCTCGCGTTATAATAGTGTTGTTGCTAATATGGGAGACGGCACTTTAATCGGGGACGATGAAAACTGGGGTATTTTGAGGGATTATTCACATTCTTCAACAAATATGCAGTTTATGCAATTTATTCCTGACGATAAAATCCTGAAAGTTTCTGTTACCGAGACAGGAACACTTGCGTATCAGAAAGAACCGGTTGTTTTTATAATTGACAGCTTGTTTGATTTGTCGGATACTTTATCAAATTTTGTTAATATTCAGGATTTTGAGGTTAATATTTCGCCTAATCCGGTAAATGATATTCTTAAAATTGAATTTAATTCAAAAACTTCAAATGTTGATATAAAAATTTATAACATTGCCGGACAATTATTGTATGACAGTTATTTTGAAAATGAAAATTCTGCAATAGTTGATGTCTCTTCATTTGAAAAAGGAGTTTACATTATTCATCTGACAGAAAATAAACAGACTCTTTGTAGGAAGTTTGTGAAATAACGGAAATGTATTGAAAACGTTGCGGGGCTTCACAGATGTTGATTTTTGCACCAAAGTTGAAAGTTTGGAATTTCGTTTATTTAATGCACTGTTCCGCAATTTTTTTCAATACAATCATATCTTTGCATTCTTAAATAAAGTATTAATATAATGTTAATAATTA
>DYKL01000245.1 GCA_020722645.1 Acetofilamentum sp.
TAATATGAAAGTGCAATTTGACTCAAACACACAGACAGACAAGAACCGCCAGTGCATAACATGCTGTATAAAACATTGGGGATGAAGTGATTAAGTGAAGTTTCTGCCTCGCATGAAGTTTGGTGTATTTCTGAAGGAAAGTAGCTCCGAAGTCCCCAACGTTTCATACCGCCAAACGATATAACGGAAGTTCATGAAATTTTTGATAATAAAACACACGTAACCATCTGGCTAACAGTGATATATTAAAATATAGTGCTTAAAAAATATTACCTACATAACTTCTTGATTTTAAATTTTTTCGCAAGATATATTTTTTTTTGATTACTAAAAAAATATTAGCCCAAAAAATTTTGTCTTGCCTACGTTTTTTTGTTAAAAATGCATGCATCATTTGATATTACTGCAATAGACCCAAATTTAGCCGGTGAACTTCCGTTATAAAGCAATAATTCGTTAATTTTTCAATTAGTGTCATCCTGAGTGATAACGAAGGAAGCAAATTATTGATTTTCAATCAATTACTAATTTGTTACACGTACAAAATCAATTTGCTGAATATTAACCCCAAACCCTAATTGAAATTAGGTAATTAATAACGTAGTTGTCTGTTTATCAGTAAATTATATGGAATAAATCTATTTCCTAAATAACCCATATACTTTTATAATAAATACTTAATTTTCAACAAATTAGGTTCAAATATTACCTAAAAAATTTAGGGTTTGGGATTAACGAATTACTTCAAAATATACCGAACTATTGATAAAGATTTAATTTTTATTATTAGGTATTTTCTTTTGAAAGTGTTTTTATGAGATGTCAAAGTCTTTTTTTCTTCTGATTTTTTTTATCGGAGGTTTGTTTTTTTTGTTCTAATCTTTTAGCTTTTGCCTCTGCTGATAATTTTGTTTTTTTTCTGATTTTTGTTTTTTTTAGTCCTTTTTCGAGCAGTTTGTAAAATTTTTTTATGCAAATTTCCTTGTTTTTTAGTTGTGTTCGTTCCGACTGTGAAATTATTTGAATAATATTTTCTTGAATTATTTTATTTTTAATGTTGGTTTTTAGTAGCTCTTTTTCTTCATCTGATAAAATATTAGATTCGTCAATATTAAATCTTAACTCGACCTTTGTTTCAACCTTATTCACATTTTGTCCGCATGAGCCACTGCTACGTGATGTGAAAAACTTTAATTCCGCTGAAAAATCTTTCATTTTTATCTATTCTTTTGTATTTCGTCTAAAATATTATGAATGCAAAAGTAAAATAAAATTTAGGATACTGTTGATTTTGTCGGTGGGGACACCGACAAAAGCGTGTTTACCAACATTTCAGGTGTCCGCATCTGAAATTTCAACGGTTTTAAACCCAGACCAAATTTAGTATCAGGCATTTTAATAATATTAACAAACAAAAAAACACAAAAACCTTTTTTTTATTATTTTTGCCAAATTATTTTAGAGTTATTGAATTTGTAAAGTTCATAAATACTGCCTTGTAAGAGTCAGTAAAGATATGATATAACTTTATAAACTTTTAACTTTACAAACGTTCAACTTATATAATTATATTTTTTTATAACATTGAAGCTTATGCGATATTTATCAAAACTCTCATTATCAATTATTTTACTAATTTTTTTTTCGGCTTGTAATGAAAAATTTGACTTAGGGATAAATTTATTGCCAAATTCAGATTTGCTTGATGTCCAGATTACAGACACAGTTGAAGTTTTTATGTACACTGAGTTATCTCCCAGAGTCAGAACCGATTATCCCCAATATTTATTTATAGGAAATTACAATGACCCGTATTTCGGGTTCAGCAATTCTTCTTTTATCACTCAAGTACTTCAATCCCGATACCCGAATTTTGTTAATCCTGATCTTGATTCAATTTGCCTTGTTTTACCATTGACACAAGGCGATTCTGTGTATGGAGACGGGCAAAATACAATATTAAATTTGTCAGTTTATCGACTTACTGCTGATTTAAGTTCATCAAACGATTATTATTCAGACGAAGACCCTGCCGATTATACCGGTTTTGAAGAACTTGGCACCGGAGATGTTAAAATACTTACTTATTATTATGAAGAAAAAAATGATACAGGGGCTGTAATTAAAATTCACGATACTACAGCTTTATGCCTGCGATTAAATCACAGTTTTGGGCAGGAATTATTAGATGAAAGCGATGCGTATTTTTATTCTATGGGCGCTTTTACTGAGGTATTTAAAGGCATTTATGTCAAAAATAACACAACTGATGCCTGTATTTATAAAATAGACAATACAATGTCTTATAACACAACTAATTTTGGTTTAGTTATTTATTATCATAACGAAAATGATACAACTGCAAGAAAGTATGCACTGCCAATAAATGCAAATGGTTTACAGTTTAATATTTTTTCTCACGATTATACTACTGCTCCGTTTTATGAGCAAATCCAAAACCCCGGAACAATTTATGACAGCCTAGCATTCTTGCAGTCTATGGCAGGTACTGCGATAAGAATTGAAATACCCGGATTGATAAATTTTGATAGTATTGTAGTTAATAAAGCGGAATTGATTGTGAAAAATGTTTCAAATTATGGTGAAAGTATTTATTTACCACTCGAAAAAATTTGGCTTGCAGGTATTGACACATCACAAAGTATTGTATATTTTAACGATTTTGCGGGTGGATCAGAATATGAGGGAGCCTCTCTGGAAAATAATGAATATCATTTTTTCGTTACTAGAATTGTACAGGATTATATTAATGGCATTTATGACAACAGAACATTCGGTTTTTATTTGTTGAATTTAAAATCAGGACTTGAATTTAAACGCTCGGTTTTTGCAACCGGGAAAAAATCAAATCCTTCTAAATTAGTTATTACATATACAAAATATTAATAATATGTGTGGTATTGTTGGATATATAGGAGGCAGAAATGCTTATCCGATTTTAATAAACGGGCTTAAAAGACTTGAATATCGCGGTTATGATTCAGCCGGTATTGCTTTGTTTGACAATAATCAAATCAATATTTACAAAAAACGTGGAAAGGTTGCCGATTTAGAGGCTTTAATGAAAGATGAAAAAATTAAAGCAAAAATTGGTATCGGGCATACACGTTGGGCTACACACGGCGAACCTAACGACATTAATGCACATCCTCATACTTCACAAGACAAAATTTTCACTCTGATACATAACGGTATTATAGAAAATTACGAAACTTTAAAAAACAAGTTGATTTCAAAGGGTTATAGATTTACATCAGATACAGATACCGAGGTTTTGGTTAATCTGATAGAATATTTTTACAAAAAAGACAGTGTTGATGCTGAATTAGCTGTTAGAATAGCATTGTCGAGAGTTATTGGAGCTTATGGTATTGTGCTTATGTGCAAAGATGAACCCGGTAAATTGATTGCTGCCAGAAAAGGAAGCCCTTTGGTTATTGGGATAGGGGATAAAGACGAATATTTTATAGCTTCCGACGCTACTCCTATTGTAGAATACACAAAAAGCGTTATTTACCTTAATAACGACAATTTAGCCATTATTACTTGTAAGCAACTTATTATCAAAACAATAGATAATTTAGCATTAGAACCTGAGATAAAAAAACTTGACATAGGCATTGATGCTATCGAAAAAAATGGTTTTGATCATTTTATGCTTAAAGAGATTTTTGAACAACCCCAGTCTATCAGAGATACTTTCAGAGGCAGAATAAGCCCTAATTTTAAAGACATCAGACTTGGCGGATTAGTCAAAGTTCTTCCTGAATTATCCAAAGCAAGAAGAATTGTAATAATAGCTTGCGGCACATCTTGGCACGCAGGTTTGGTGGGTGAATATCTGATTGAAGAATTTGCAAGAATTTCTGTTGAGGTTGAGTATGCTTCTGAATTCAGGTATCGTTGCCCGATTATGGACAAAAATGACTTTGTTATTGCAATCAGTCAAAGTGGCGAAACAGCTGATACTTTGGCAGCAATAGAATTGGCAAAGCAAAAAGGTGCTACCGTTATTGGAATCTGCAACGTAGTAGGTTCAAGTATTCCCAGAGAAACCGTAGCCGGAGTATATACCCACGCAGGTCCGGAAATTGGTGTGGCTTCTACAAAAGCATTTACTGCACAGGTTACGGTTCTTACTATGATGGCTTATTTGCTTGGTAAAGAGAAAAAAATTATTTCGGACGAAAAATTCGAACATTTGGTTAAAGAATTATATTCTGTTCCTGAAAAAATAAGTCAGTTACTTGAAGTAAACGAAAAAATCAAGGAAATTGCAGAAATTTATAAAGATTCAACCAATTTTCTATATCTTGGACGTGGTTATCAGTATCCTGTTGCAATGGAAGGGGCTTTAAAACTGAAAGAAATATCATACATTCACGCCGAAGGTTATCCTGCCGCTGAAATGAAACACGGTCCTATTGCTTTGATTGACAAGAATATGCCTGTCGTTTTTATAGCCATTAAAGACAAAACCTATGAAAAAATTATTTCAAATATTCAGGAAATTAAAGCTAGGAAAGGTGATGTTATTGCCGTTATTACAAAAGGCGACGAAACTATCAAAAATATGGTTGACCATTGCATAGAAATTCCGGAAGTTGACGAATCTTTAAGCCATTTACTGACTATTATACCATTGCAACTTCTTTCGTATCACATTGCAGTTAAACGAGGGTGTAATGTTGACCAGCCAAGAAACCTTGCTAAATCAGTTACCGTAGAATAGAAAATTTAAAATTGTCTGATTGAAAAAACGGTCTTTGTTTAAATCCGTTGAAATTTCAGTGTGGACACCTGAAACGACAGTAATATAGGCTTTTGCCGGTGCTTTTACCGGCAAATCAACAGGTTTAAACCAATACCGAAAAAGATAATAAATTTTTGTAAAAAAAACGATTATTTTTGTTCAACTTTAATGAGTTTACTGACATCATATACTCTTTTTTCAGCTTTTTCAACAAGTGAATTGTAAAGCTCTTGGTCCATTTGAGGTGTTCGGCTTAAAATCCAAAGATAATTTGGTGATGAACTTCAGATAAGTGCATACTGATAATTTTCATCTAATTCCAGAATGAAATAATCTGCATAAAAGAACAGGAAAAAAGATACTTTCAGTTTTGACGTTTCATTTTTTTCGGGGATTTTTGCTTTACCTTTTGCTTTGCTGAGTTTTCCGTCTAAAGTGTTTTAATATCCCTGATTCAGCACTGTAATTTTTCCGTCGTCACGCAAAGTATATGTGGCTGTAACTCCAACTAAATCTTTTTCAAAACTGTGAGGAAATCTGGCAATTTCGTACCAAGTCCCGATATATTTGTTTAATCAACAAATTCAACTACTGATAAGTCCATATTATTATTTTGGGCATTGTTAATTTAGTATAGATAAAACGCCATTCCATTTTAACATTAAAAGTTT
>DYKL01000246.1 GCA_020722645.1 Acetofilamentum sp.
TCAGCAGCAAAGCCCTGTAAATCCACGCTTTTTAAAAGTAAGTTCCGTTAAAAAGTAATGTATAAAAATTGCATTAAACTTAGGTAATATATCAGTGAATTTTTATTTATTACTTTTACGTTTGATTTTACTCAAAATTGGTGGATAAAATAATTTTAATCCATTAATGAGTTTAGTATAAAGGTCGTAAAAAGCAAACCCAAATCTACAAGTATTTGATTTTCAAATAGTTAAGATTGATTTATTATTCTTTGTAAAACACTATAAATCAATTAGTTGTGTTTTATTTGTTCTTTTTTGATAGCTTTTTGGACTGGACTTATATGTTATATAAAAATAATGATTATTAAAATAAAAAATAGGTTCAAAGTGTTCAAAATATTCTTTATTAATGCCTAAATTTATTGATAAATACTCAAAAATTCATCTTGTTTTTCGATATCAAAAATATCATTAAAAGTTAATTCCTTTTCACGTTCAATATCAATTATAATAATATCTTCTTCGTTCCAAGTTGAGGCTACTACTGTATATCCACCATTATATTTTCCGATAATCAAAATTCCATAATCGTTAAACAAAACCTCGTGATATTCAGAATAATACCAAGAAATAGCAAAATCCTGAACAAAGTCGGTAAAATTCTCGGTTTCTGTTGGCAATATTTCTTTGTAAAATTCACTGCTGATTTGCTTTAAATCCTCACCAAAAACGTCTTCGTTAATGAATTCTATTTCTGAATGATTGAAAAAAACTTTATGAAATAATAAATCGTAGTAACACTTTTCAGAATCAACTTCGACAACAATAGAAGTATCAACTGCAAAATATTCAATTTCACAAGAATTTTTAAAATCTTCATATAATAAAAAAGTATCAGTTTTTTGAGGTGGATAAAAAGACAATTCTGCCTTATTCTCATTGATAAAATTTATTTTAAACCCCATTGAATCGTTTAGTCCAAAAGCATATATTTCGGCTTCCTTACCGGATACCTCGCCTGTAAAATTATAAAATATTTGCAACTCAGCGAAAAGCATATATCCCGAAATAAAATCATTGTCATATTTGATACTAAAGTTTACATTCTCACCATTATCCCATTTCCCTGAAAGATGGGTGTAAAAAACATCATTAAAGCTTTGTTCAACACCAATTTTTTCTTGATTTTATTAATAGGTTTTTTAATATTTTCGTCATTATCTTTGCAGGCTGCAAAAAAAATCATAAACAATAAAATAAATGAAATTTTTTTTCTCATATTTTTTAAATTTACCAGGCAATTTCCAATCCTTTTATTTGATTTTTTAATTTTTTAATTTCGTCAACAGTAATTTTATTGCCTTTTATAAAAAGTTTTTCCAAATTTTGACATTTTTCAATATTTAAAGGCAGTTCATACAATAAATTGTTATTTAGACTCAATTCCCTTAAATTTTGAAAAGCAGCAAAATCAATATCAAACAAAACAATCTGATTATCAGACAAATCAATTATTTCGAGATTTACCAGTTCTTCAATTTCTTTTGGTATCGAAGTCAGCATATTTTTACTTAAATCAAGATTAGTGAGAGTGGTAAAATTTTTTATTTCAGTAGAAATGTCAGAGATTTGATTTTTGGAAAAATTTATTTTTTCAACGGCTCTTAAACTGTAAAAAGACTCTGGAATTTCGTTAATATAATTATTAGACAAATTTATGTTTCTTAAAAACACTAATGATGAAATATTTTCTGGTATTTCGGATAGCTCATTATAGCTAAAATCTATATCTGAAACAGAAAGTGCAGTGCATAGAACATCAGGAATTTTCGTAAACTTATTGTTTCTAAGTATTATTTGTCTCAACATTTCAAAATTATCAAAATTTTTAGGCAAAGTTGATAAAAAATTACCAGACAAATCCAACATTTGTAATCTTTCCATTTCAACAATTTTTTTGGGTAACTCTGAAATTGAATTATTTGAAATATTAAGATATGGCAAAAGTAACATCTGTGTCAAAACCTCAGGGAATTCATTAAATTTATTTTGAGAAAGATTAAGAATCATCAGATAATCTAAGTTTGCAAAAGTCAAAGGTAAGGCAGAAATATTGTTTTGTGATAAATCCAAACTTTGCAAATTATACATATCGCCAAAATTTTGAGGTAATTCAGATATTTCGTTGCCCCAAGCCGATAAATTGTAAAGTTTCTGAAGTTTACATATTTCTTCGGGGATAAATTTTATCTTATTTCCGCCAATTAGAAGGTTTTGCAGATTTACAATTTGCCCGATTTCGACAGGTAAACTTGTCAGATTATTGTTTTCGAGGTCAAGCATTATCAGCTTTGACAATATACCAATTTGAGAAGGCAGAGTATTTAATTCATTGTCATTTATACTAAAATACCTCAAATGTTGCAATTTAGCGATTTCTTCAGGAATTTCAGTAATTTTGTTATTCCATAAATTTAAAGCTTGCAAATTAGGCAAATCAAAGACTTCTGCGGGTATTTCAGTTAAATTACTGCTACTCAAATTCAGTTTATATACTTTGTTGGGTTCAAGCATAGCCGAATCCAAGCTAATATACTCTTTGGTGTATGGAAGATACTCTTCTGCCAAAATGCCGAAATCGTCTTTAAATTCATTTTTTAAATTACCCGTTTTGTCATAAAATTCGTAAGGTTGTGCATTTATAAAAAAATGCAGAAAAAAAATTGTTCCAAAAATAAAAATACACTTCATTTTTTACAATAATTTGTTAATTTTTCAAATAGTTAATTTGCAAATTATTGATTATCAGCGAATTAATAATTATTTGCTTACACAGACATAATCAACTGAATATCAAATTGTTAATGCAAAATATGTCGGACTATTGATTTTTTTATTGATATTGGTTTAAACCTGTTGATTTTGTAGATGGGTACACCGACAAAAGCGTGTATTAACGACATTTCAGGTGTCCACACCTGAAATGTCATCGGTTTTAAACCAAGACCTTTTTTATTTTAAAAAAAAATTCAATTTAACAAAAACTATCTCTTATCTCTTATTTCATACATTTTACATCATACATCTTACTTCAAATTATCGTCTATTATTTTTCCTTCGCCAAACACAGCGGTATCAAAAGCCGGAAAACCTTTATAATAAAGATTACCGATATCGAACAATTCAGCGATTAGTTTATTGTTTACATCAACTTTAATATCACCTGTAGAACGGTGCTCAATAATTACATATTCTGCATCTAAATCATAAGCATCAACATAAGCATTTCCGTGATTTAAAATATCAAGAAATGTTGCATTGCCCTGAACATAAACATCGCCGGTAATGTTCCAAAGACTAATAAATAAATGATCATTGCAACTTGCTTTGAAATCAGCGGTTGCAATTTTACCGAGTGCTTTAAACATAAAACGATTAAAATACAAAGTATCAGCCGAATAAAAATTACTTGCATTAAAAAAAATCAGCTCTTTAATCTCAGGTACTGTTATAATCAATCTTCTTTTTATCTTGTAATCGCGAGTCAAATAGCATTTATTATTGTCCTTTACTACTAACTGGGTATCATTATCGACGTAAATATTGTTTAATATTGTAGAATTCGTTATAATTTTTATTTCGTAGAATGTATCTTGTTTTATTTCCACATCAAACAGGTCGTAAATATAGATTTTGTCAAACTGTTTAAGCTCTATCACAATAGAATCAATCTCTCCGGCAGATTTGAAACAGTCTTTTTGACAACTTGTAGAAAACAGTAATGCAAAAATGATAAATAAGAATAAAAAATATGCATTATTAAGTCTATTCATAATTTTTTTTTGTTGTAAATTTTTATTTTTATCGAACATAAATCATTAAATATAAAACTGTAAATCAGGATTTGTAATCAAAAAACCGCTGATAAACTATTGATTTATTGCGACTTATATAAAAGTTTTTAAATCAAATATCAACCTTAAATTTTAATTGAAAATGTCCGATTCGTTTACAAAAATAAAAAAAAATTTGCCTTGTAGCAAATTTTAGAGTTTATTAAAAGACAATAGTTCGGTATATTTTATAGTAATTCGTTTATATTCAGTAAATTATGTTTGCATAAGCAACTAATTGCTAATTGGTTTTAAATCAATAATTTGCAAATTGGCTAATTAAAAAATTAACGAATTATTGAAAAGATATTTACTATTGCAAATTTGTATTGTTATCAACCAAATTGTACAATTCTTCGAGATTTGGAGTTAAAATTATTTCAATTCTTCGGTTTTTCGCTCTACCTTCTTCTGTTGTATTGGGAGCAACCGGATAATACATACTTCTGCCGGCGGCTGTAATTCTTTCGGGCATAATTTTATATTTTTCGACTAGAATTCTTGTTACTGCTATTGCTCTCGCAGAACTCAAATCCCAATTATCAGAATAATTTTTATCATTAGGATTAAGCGGAACATTGTCGGTATGACCTTCAACAACTATGTCAATATTTGGGTTTTCGATTAATATTTTTGACAATGTATTAAGTGCATTCAAACCCTTTTTTTGAACAACAGCGCTTCCTGACAAAAACAATAATTTGTTTCTCATTGTTATATATAATTTGCCGTCTTTCATTTCAACAACAACTTCATCGGCGGTATAATTAGAAAGTGCAACATTTATTGATTTCTGAACTTGTCTGAGAATTGAATCCTGTAGATAAACTATTTTTTGTAAACGTAGCAACTCTGATTTTTTCGACATAATATCTTTTGAATTGTCAATATTATCTTTCAAAAGTTGATTATAGTTTGATAATAGTATATTCAAAGCCGAATCTGATTCGTGATATTTGTTTTTGTAAAATACTTCGTTGTATTTAATGCTGTCGGTTTTAAGTTTCAAAATTTTGTATGAAACGTGCCTTTTGTGATTATCCCATAAAAATAATAACACGATTGCCAACAAAAGAAAAATGAAAAAATAGAACCAACGTGTATTTTTATTTTGTCTTGCGGCAAGTTTCTGTTCCTTTTTTTCTTTTTTTGCAGCTAATTTTTGTGCTTTAAGTTCTTCTTTTTGAATCTTTTTCTCTTTTGAACTTAATTTTTTAGTTGTTTCCTTGATGTTTTCAACTATATTTTTTGTTTCTTCAGTTATATTCTCGACAACAGGATTGGTGTTTTCGTTTTCCATATTTTGTGTTTAAATGTGTGTGTGTAATTTATGCCGCTAAAATAAACAAAAAAAATTAAAAACAATAATTCTATAATAATTTTTGATTTTTAAGACTATTTTTCTATTCAAAAAAAACTGTTTATAAAGTTTAATGCACTATTCAGCAACTTGCAATAAAAATTTGCAAATTGTAACGGAAGTTCATGAAATTTTTGATAATAAAACACACGTAACCATCTGGCTAAC
>DYKL01000247.1 GCA_020722645.1 Acetofilamentum sp.
ACAAAATCAATTTGCTGAATATTAACGAATTACTTCAAAATATACCGAACTATTTATTAAAAAAAACAAAAAAATTTCATTTTTACATTTTTTTTATATTTTTACAAACGAATTTTATTTGCTTTATATTCTTCCCTTTCATCAAATCTTTTCGATAGATTGATGTAAATTTTTACTGACTGAAAAGTTCAAAAAAGTCAAATTATTTTGCTATTAATTTCAATAAAAATAGAATAATGAGTAAAAAACCAAAATTAAGTTTTTGGCAAATCTGGAATATGAGTTTCGGATTTTTCGGAATTCAATTTGGATTTGCACTTCAAAATGCAAATGTAAGCCGCATTTTTGAAACATTAGGGGCAGAAATAGACAAAATACCAATTCTTTGGATTGCCGCACCTATTACAGGTTTATTAATACAGCCAATTATCGGTCACATGAGCGACAGAACATGGTGTAAATTAGGAAGAAGAAGACCATATTTTTTAGTTGGTGCAATTTTAGCTTCAATTGCATTGATAATTATGCCACACTCACCAATTTTATGGGTAGCTGCCGGTATGTTATGGATTATGGACGCTTCTGTTAATATATCTATGGAGCCATTCAGAGCATTCGTTGGTGATATGTTGCCAAGAGAACAAAGAACAATGGGATTTTCAATGCAAAGTTTCTTCATCGGCACTGGTGCTGTTATTGCTTCGGCTTTACCATGGTTGCTGACAAAATTCGGTGTTCCTAATACTGCTCCCGAAGGTGTAATACCTCCTTCTGTTAAATTTTCATTCTTTGCCGGAGCAGCTGTCTTTTTTGGTTCTGTTGCATGGACTGTTTTCTCTTCAAAAGAATACCCACCCGAAGAATTAGCAAAATATGAAGAAGCGGCTGACGCAGAATGTGAAAGAAATGATATAATTGATATTAAAAAGGAAACATCTAAATCTTTTAAAATCAGTTTTATAACAATTATTTTGGGTATAATAGTTACAAGCTTGCTAATTCTATTAAAAGCAAGTGGAGAAGTTTTCATTTTTTCTATCGGACTAATCTTATTTGGAGTTATAGAAATAATATTCGGACTAATGATTAAAAACAAAAAAAATAAAAACGGATTTACAGAAGTTTTATTAGACCTTAATAATATGCCTAAAACGATGGCACAATTGTCCATTGTTCAATTTTTCTCTTGGTTCGCTCTTTTTGCGATGTGGATTTATTCAACGCCTGCTATTACAGAGACAAAATATGATATGAAAATAGACAAACAGATGATTGTTTTTTTGGAAAATGAGATAAATTCTTTTGACAGTTCTAAAATAAAAATTAATAAAGATGATTATGACAAAAAAGTTAAAGAACTAAATAAATACAAATCTAACATTGAAATTGATCAGTACGCTAATGCTTCCGTAAATTTTGTTTCTTTTTATATGAATAAATCAATTGATGAAAAAATTATTTATTTAGAACTTGAAAAGCTATTTTCTGAAAATTCTATTAAAGATAAAGAATATAAACATGTTATAGATGAAATTGCAAAAATAAAAGAAGAATTAAATAAAAATGATACTACAATAGACTTGAGCTACGAATCTACAAAATATGTACTTTATGCATACGAGAATAAAAAAATAAATTTACCAGATGAAGTTGCCGAAAAACTAAAAAATTATACTAGATTAAAAGAAATCAGACAAGAGTATAATGATGGTGCAGATTGGGTTGGTTTTAACTTTGGTGTTTACAATGGAGCGGCTGCATTACTTGCATTTTTCTTAATGTTTTTAGCAAAAAAAACAAACAGAAAAACAACACACGCTATCTCTTTGATAGTTGGTAGTATCAGTTTTATATCAATTTTTTTTATTAAAAATCCGAGTTTGTTACCAATTTCTTTTATAGGCATAGGACTTGTATGGGCAAGCATTCTGGCAATGCCTTATGCAATATTAACAGGTGCTTTGCCTGCAAAAAAAATGGGGACATATATGGGAATTTTCAATTTCTTTATAGTTATACCACAAATATTAGCAGCCAGTATTTTAGGTTTTTTTGTAAAAAACTTATTCGACGAGAAAGCAATTTATGCATTAATTTTAGGAGGTTTTTCATTTTTGATTGCAGCAATTTCTGTGTTTTTTGTTAAAGACAACAACTGATATAAATATAACAAAATCAATTAAATAAATTTTCAGTTTTAAAATTAATTAAAATAAATTTGATTTAATCACTTAAAATAAAATTAAAGTCTATATTTGTAAGTCAAAAAAAATCAAAATGGCAAAATACAAAAAAGCAGAAAATTGCATAGATTGTCCTTATCGTTCTCAACAATACAGTTTTTTAACATTAGAACAAAGACAGAAAATTCAAAGTAGCTGCATTATTGTAAACTTTAAAAAAGGCGAAAACATTTGCAAACAAGATTTAACCGTTACCCATTCACTTTATTTAGCTGATGGTTTGGTAAAAGTTTTTATCGAATCCGAAAAAAAGAATACGATATTGCGAATTGCGGGCAAAGGAGAATACATTGGAATACAATCAATTTTCGGTGATGGTAATTATCATTTTTCAATAACAGCAATTGAACCATCAAAAATATGTTTAATTGATGTAAATTATTTCAAAGAACTTTGTAAAAAAAATTCAGAATTTTTATTCTCAATTACACAAACAATAGCAAGATGTACAAATGAAATTTTTCAAAGATTAACTTTTTTGAACCAAAAAAGCGTAAAAGCAAGATTAGCAAGTACAATATTGTTCTTTGCAGATGAAATTTACCAAAGCGATACATTTGTTTTCAGTATGTCTCGTCAGGATTTAGCTGATTATATTGGTATTTCAAGAGAAAATGCAGTCAGATTACTTGGAGAACTCAAAAAAGATAAAGTTATAAAAGTAAGCGGTAAAAATTTCATAATAACTAACCGCGAAATTTTGGAAACAATCAAGAAATTAGGATAAAAAAAAAGGCTGTTAAATATTTAACAGCCTTTTTTTAGCTTTCTATTTAATTTTAGAATTTACAATTTCAAGAATAATTTTTTCGGTTTCAATTGCTTTAGCTTGAATTTCTTGGGCTTCTTTTAGAATTTTACTAACATACTCTTTGTCCTGCAAACTACCGGCATTAATTTTCACGTTCAAAAAAGCACCCATAACAGCAGAACGAGCTGCCAATGCTCCAACACCAACATCGGAAATAGATGCTTGTAATCCAATCTCAGCCATTGCCTTTAATACTTCCATAGATTCATAAGCAGTTTTCATAACTCTGAACGGGATTTCAATGGCATATTTTGTTGCATTCTGGATAGCTTGTTTTCTTATAACTGTTTCTTCATCGCTGCTTTTTGGTAATTTGAAAGCATCCATTATTTTGTTGAAGGCATTAGTATCTTCATCAACTAAAAAAATCAAATCTTTGATAAATTGCTGACCTTTTTCAGCCCAAACAGAAAATTCTTCCCAACGTTCGTCCCAACCCGGTTTATGCGAAGAAAGGTTTGCAACCATTGTACCAAGTGAAATACCAAGCACACCCATATACGCAGAAATGGAACCTCCTCCCGGAGCCGGACTTTCCGAAGCAGTCTCATAAGCAAAATCTTTGACTTTCATATTTACAAGCGGCTGATTGCTTTCATCTTCCAAAAGATATTCTATTATTTTTTCTTTCGGGTTAAACGGTTTTAAATCATCTAAACCAAGCGATTTGACAGCTATTTTAATAATTTCTTCGTCAGAAACACCCAAAGAACGTTCTTGTTTACGCAGATAATGTTTACCTGCATCAATCAAAGCCTGCTTAGGGACAAGTCCGACCAATTCTGAGCCTGTAACTCTAATTCCTCTTTCAGATGCACATCTTACAACTTCATCAAATGCCTGATGAATTGAAGTAACGGTAATATCTGTCAAATTCATAGAAATCTGAGCAATTCCGTATTCTTGAATATACCAGCCAATAGCTTTTGTTTTAGGTAAAGTCCCCGGAATTCTAAGAGGTTCACCATTTTCGTCCAATAAATCTTTTCCGGTTTGCGGGTCTTTTTTAACACGTCCGGCTTCTCTGACATCAAAAGCAATAGCATTTGCCCTTCGAGTTGAGGTAGTATTCAAATTGAAATTATAAGCAACTAAAAAATTTCTTGCACTTATTGCAACAGCACCTGTTTTTGGGACAAATTCGGCAGGTCCGAAATCGGGTTTCCATTCAGGGTCTTTTAATTTTTTTGGTAAACCTTCGTATTCACCGGAACGTACATTTGCAAGATTTCTGCGTTTTTCTTCTGAACAGGCAAATTCGTAGAAATAAACAGGTATTTTTATCTCCTCTCCCACTCTTTTGCCAAGCTTGTGAGCATATTTAACAACTTCTTCCATTTCGATATTAGCAATAGGAACAAGCGGACAAACGTCAGTAGCACCAAAACGAGGGTGTTCTCCATGATGTTTGCTCATATCAATTATTTCGGAGGCTTTTTTTATAGCCAAATAAGCGGCTTCTATAACAGATTCGGGTTCTCCTACAAAAGTTACAACAGTCCTGTTTGTTGCTTTGCCCGGATCAACGTCCAATAATTTCACTCCCTCGACGCTTTCAATAACGTCAGTAATATGTTTAATGATAGTCATATCACGACCTTCACTGAAATTTGGTACGCATTCGATTATTTGTTTATTCATATCATTTTTTTTCAACAAAAATAGATTTTATAACTATTATTTAAAAATATTTTTAAGTTTGTAGAAAAAAATATGGCAACTTTAAAGTTAATTGAGCAAATAGTAAATCAACAAAACATTGCAATTGCAGGTGTTTCTATCTCAAAAAAGAAAACCAGAAGTTCGGTTTATAATGAATTAAAGAAAAAGGGATATAATGTTTTTGCAATTAACTCTAAAATGGATACATTTGACGGAGATAAGTGCTATAAATCAGTAAAAGAATTGCCTGACGAAGTAAATGTGGTTTTTATTTCGACAAAACCACATAATGGCATAAACATTATTAAAGAAGCCGTTGAAAAAGGGATTGAATATATTTGGATTCAACAGGGAGCGGAATCAGATGAAATAGTTGATTTTTGCAAATCAAAAAACTTGAATTTTGTTCATAAACATTGTATGTTAATGTTTGCAAAACCGGATTCCATTCACAAGGTGCACGGTTGGTTAAAAAAAGTTTTCGGAACTTATCCCAAATAGACAATTTTTTTATTTCTTAATCATAAGACAAAGTAAAAATATCAACCTGTCTTTTCATTGACTGGGTTATAAAAAAAAAATAAGCATTTAGAATAATTTTAGAAATATTTTAAAAAATATTCAATTTTAGGTATTGTTAATTTAGTATAGTTTTTATATCTTTGCAAAATTGTTGAATTTAAA
>DYKL01000248.1 GCA_020722645.1 Acetofilamentum sp.
AAAATCAATTTGCTGAATATTAACGAATTACTTCAAAATATACCGAACTATTGTGATATCGCATAACTTTAAAAATATTTGCAATAAGGTATATCGGAACCGGTAAAATTTCTAGAAAAGTGAAAATCTGAAAACGCATACCGAGTTCATTTGAAGGGGTTACAATAAGTTCAATTTTTTTTTTTAAGTGGTAAAAAAAATATGTCGAAATATGTTAAATATATCATCAGAAAAGGAATTAGATGCATAAACCACGCTTTTGGCAGTTTATTATCTGAATTAGTAAGGGTTTCAACGTAAAAATAAAGCATTGGACCAAGTAAAAAAGTTATTCCGATATCTATTAATGGTAAAAAATGTATTTTAAGTGCAAGTTGTATATTCTGGTGCAGGCAAAAGCAAACATCACAAAAATTAAAATAAACAAACCGCTAAGATATTTATCAGCTCTGATGTGTTTTTTGCTGATAAAGAAAAATTAAATCGAAAAAATTAAACTGACTATAATCCCAAAATGTATTAGTAATTTCATCTGTTTATTAAAATATTTTTTTTGAATTTATAAAATGGGATTTCCCACTTTTAAAAGTTTGCTTTATGTGATTGCAAATCAACGGGTTAAGCTTGTTGCGAAAAAAATCCTGATATTCTAAAATGGGAATCGCAAAGCTTAAAAACTGCGTTTAAAATTATACCTTAAATCCGCAAGTCTTTTCCTAACCCGCATTATTCATAAATAATGCCGGCTGCCTGTCCCGCCTTTGCGGGAATTTAGAATAACTAGCAAATTTTGGGTTTTGCAAACACCCAAATTTGAGTTGTTCTAAATCGGGGTTTCCTGAATTGCAACCCGCTAATCAACCCACATTCATAAAAATTTTAATTATTTTTATGAATAATTCAGGCTAAGTAGTTGCAGGTGAAAACACCTGACTGATGCAAACTACATGTTGCAGGTGTTTTCACCTGCAACCACTTACGAAAAAACTTGCGGATTTAAGGAATAAAATAAATTATTAAAATGCAACTAACCGAAACAGAAATTTTTTAAATAATCATTTTTCATTTTTTTGGCTTAGAAATACAGAATTTATTCTGTATTTCTTTTTTTTGCTTATTTATGTTATTGAAATTAAATATTTTACATAAAATCAAAAAGCCTATAAGTTAAATAAAGAGGAAGCGAAATTAGTTCAAATTTTACATCTTGATTTTTTGCTTTTAGACGAATTTGAGTTTCTATGTTTTGAAATTCAGGTTTATTTATGTTTAATCTAATCCCTTTTTTAAAATTATGCTCATAAACAAACACAAAAAGCGATTTCAATGTACCTGCTTTTCCCGATTTTACTTCAACAGGAATAATTTTGTTGTTATATTCAAATAAATAATCAAGTTCTGCATTAGAGTTTTTGCTTTCACGTAACCAGTAAAACAGTTGTTTATCAATGAAATGTGGTGGCATAGTCAACAACTCCTGACCGACAAACTGTTCGGCAAGTGAACCTTCATAAAGACTCATCAATGAATCGGTGTCAATCAATCTGACTTGCAACAGGTGATTTAACAGTCCAATATCAAGAAACAGTGGTTTAAAAACATCTTTTGTGCCGTGTTCAAGCGGACTTTGATATGATGAAGTGTGTTTCACAAGTTTAATAATCCGGCTCATTTCTAATTTGTAAAGTGCGTTTCTTTGTGCTTCGGGGCGGATTGTTGAGCTGATATTGACATATTTGATTTTTCTGCCGATTGTTTTCGGAATTTGTCTGAAAACTGTCAAAATTTGCTGTTGTTCTGTTTTTGTGCCGTATTTTGCAAAATCATATTCAAGCGAGGTCAAAATATTTTCGTGGATGCGTTCTATTTCAATTAAATCCTGATTTTCGACATAAGTTTTTACTGCTTCGGGCATTCCTCCAATAAAAAAATACTTTCGCATCAGTTCGAGGATTTTATTATGCACAGCATCAGAGATATAATTATCTGTTTCAATTTTGTCAATAAAATCAGCAAGTTGAATTTCGTTCAAAGCCCATAAAAATTCTTTAAAATTTAAGGGGTGCATATATGCAAATTCAACTCGTCCAACCGGCATAGAATATTGCATTTGGTTCAAAGTGTGGTCGAGAAGTGAACCGGCAGCAATTACATAAAGTTCAGGTTGTTGTTCGTAAAAATACCTTAATGATGATATTGCTTCGGGGCATATTTGTATTTCGTCAATAAAAAGCAGACTAGAACCTTTTTTTATTTGTTTTTGATACATTAAACTGAGATTTTCGATAATTTGCAATGTGTTTTTTTGTCGAAAAAGTTTTTGTAAATCTTCGTTTTCTTCAAGATTTATTTTCAGGTAATTGTCGAATTCTTCTTTGCCGAATTTGTCAATTGTGTATGTTTTTCCCACTTGTCTGGCACCGCGAACCAGCAAAGGTTTACGAGAGGTTCTGTTTTTCCAGTCTTTCAGATAATCTTCAAAATATCGTTTCATTTTCAACAATTTTTATTATAATAATTGCAAAGATACTTGGATTTTTTCAAATTTATTCACAAAACATACTTGTATTTTTGCATATTTTTCAACAAAACACATTTGGATTTGTGTAAAACTACGCTGAAATGTTTTTTAAAAAACGTAAACCGAATAAAAGCTGTATGTGAGACTTTTGACAAATTAAATATTTGTACAATTGAATTATATTTGCAGCAAAATTATTAAATGGACAGATTTGATGTTATTGTAATTGGAGCAGGTGCAGCAGGTTTGATTGCTGCCGGAAGATTGGCTGAAAACGGAGCAAGTGTCTTGCTTATTGAAAAAAATGAAAAAGCCGCTAAAAAATTATTTATTTCCGGAAAGGGTAGGTGCAATATTACAAATCAATCGCCTCAATCTGAATATTTCAAAAATATATTTCCCTCCGGCAAATACTTAAAACACGCTTTTGGCATTTTTTTTAATGATGATATTATTAACTTGTTGGCAAAATTGGGTGTTAAAACAAAGCTTGAACGCGGAAACCGTGTTTTTCCGGTTAGCGACAAATCTTCTGATGTTGTTAATGCTTTGCTTAAATATAATCTTAAAAATAATGTACAGATAAAGTATAACTGCAGTGTACAGAATCTGATTATCGAAAATAATACTGTAATTGGTGTTCAAATTACTGAAAATAACAATTCTTTAAAAATATTTTGCAACAATGTAGTTTTATGCACAGGCGGTAAATCATATCCTGCAACCGGCTCAATGGGAGATGGATATATTATGGCAAAAAATGCTGGTCATACAATTATAAATCCCTCACCAGCATTAGTACCTCTTACTGTTACGGGTAATGTTCACGAAAAACTCAATGGATTAACATTAAAAAATATAAATGCGTCATTGTGGGTAAATGGGAAAAAATCAAGAGAAGAATTTGGTGAGTTGCTTTTTGAAAGCTACGGATTAGACGGACCTGTGATATTGACTCTCAGCAAATTTGCTCTTGAAGAGTTGAACAAAAAAAATACCGTCAAAATTGCAATAGACCTTAAACCTGCATTAAATGAGCAAAAATTAGATGCCAGATTGCAAAGAGATTTGAATGATAACGGCAAAATGCAAATTGAAAACGTCTTTAAATTATTGTTGCCAATAAAAATGATTCCTGTATTTTTAGATGTTTTAAAAATCGAAAAATCAAAAAAATGCAATCAAATAAGTTCGAACGAACGTAAACAGATTTTAAGACAACTGAAAAATTTTGAATTTGAAGTAACAGGTAGTTTAGGATTCAAAAAAGCAATTGTTACGGCAGGTGGTGTTAGTTTGAACGAAATAGACGGAAAAACATTGCAATCCAAAATTGTGAAAAATCTTTATTTTGCCGGTGAAATAATAGATTTAGACGCAAATACAGGTGGCTATAATTTACAAATTGCTTTTTCAACTGCATGGTTAGCCGCTGAATCAATTAGTAAAAAACAAAATTGAAAAAATAACTGCTTTTTTTTGCGTTTGTCAAATTACGTATTTTTCTTTGCAGCACTTTTCATAGAAAGATGAAGATTTTTATTCACATATCATTTACTATCAGCAAATTTTCTCCGGTTTTTGCGGTGATCTGCTAAATTCAAAGCTTCCAGTCGCTTCTAGTTTCAGTGTAACGCAAAATTGAGAATTATACTGAAACCAACTAATCTTTAATTCTTCATCTAAAAATCCTTTTTAAAATGTCTATAAAAGAAAAAATGTCGCTGTTCTGGCGAGATATTTATGAATCTGTTTCGGGTAATGAGCGTGATTTTACTACCGGCAGCATTGGACGTGCAATTCTGATACTATCCGTGCCAATGGTTTTGGAAATGATAATGGAATCTGTATTTGCGGTTGCAGATATTTTTTTCGTTTCAAAATTAGGCGCTGATGCTGTTTCTGCGGTTGGCATTACAGAATCTTTAATGTCTATTATATATTCTCTGGGCTTTGGGTTAAGTATTGGAACTGTTGCTTTGATTTCCAGAAAAATAGGAGAAAAAAACTATAACGAAGCTGCTACTGTTGCAGTAAATTCTATTTTTATAGCTGTTATTTTATCAATTTTTATTGCAGTTATTTCGTTTATTTTTTCCGAAAAACTTTTGTATTTGATGGGTGCCGAAAAATCAGTGGTAGATATCGGAGGAAACTATGCTAAGATAATGTTCGCAACGAATAAAGTTATAATGCTGCGTTTGTAATAAATTCAGTTTTTAGAAGTGCAGGTGATGCTGCTATCTCTATGAAAATTTTGTGGATTGCAAACGGAATTAATATAGTTTTAGACCCTGTTTTAATTTTCGGATTAGGTCCTTTTTCGCAGATGGGAGTTGACGGTGCTGCTTATGCAACTGTTATTGGCAGAGGCTTTGCTGTTGTCTATCAAATTGTTATTCTGTTCAGAGGGACAAAAAAAATTGTGATAAAAAAACATAATTTTGTTATAAAATTAGACTTAATATGGAAAACTGTTAAATTATTATTAGGTGGAATTTTCCAAAATTTGATTGTAACAATCAGTTGGCTGGTTTTGGTCAGAATAATTGCATCTTTCGGTAGTATTGTCGTTGCCGGATATACAATTGCAATAAGAATACTTATTTTTTCAATTTTACCTTCTCACGGAGTCAGTAATGCAGCAGCAACATTAACAGGGCAGAATCTTGGTGCCAAGCAGCCTTAAAGAGCTGAAAAAACAATTAAAATTACGGCATTGATAAATCTGATTTTTTTGAGTATTGTAGCTTTTGTGCTGATTTTTAATTCAGAATTCTGGATTAGTTTGTTTATTGATGATGCAGATGTTATAACGGAACTTACTTTTAAAAAGCGTGGATTTACAGGGCTTTGCTGCTGAT
>DYKL01000249.1 GCA_020722645.1 Acetofilamentum sp.
AAAAATCAGAAGCAAAGCCCTGTAAATCCACGCTTTTTAAAAGTAAGTTCCGATATATAAGTATAGACATACGGATTTAAGGTTATCTATGAGTCCGGTCTAAAAAGCCTGCACTGAAAGGGTCTTAAAAGCCAAACACAAATAGATGATAATCAATAGTATAATAAATTTAAAAATTAACATAATTTTCTAATAATCAATACATTAACTTTATAGACCCTTACAGGGCAAGCTTTAAGACCCTTACAGGGCAAGCTTTATGAATTTTATAGACTAAACTTATCTACATTATTTAAAATTTTAGTAATTTTGACCGTTTTTTTTTAAATATTTAGAAATGAAAGATTACAAAAGATACACAGTTACAGCCGCTTTGCCTTATGCTAACGGTCCGATTCATATAGGTCATCTCGCCGGAGTTTACGTGCCTGCTGATATTTACGTCAGATACCTCAGACTTCGTAAAAGAGACGTGATTTTTATATGCGGGTCTGATGAACACGGTGTACCTATAACCCTTAGAGCCAAAAAAGAAGGCAAAACTCCTCAGCAAATAGTAGATTTTTACAATGAACTAAATAAAAAAGCATTTGAAGATTTCGGAATTTCGTTTGATATTTATTCAAGAACTTCAAATAAAGTTCATTATGAGACTGCTTCTGAGTTTTTTAAAACTTTATACGATAAAAATGAATTTCTGGAACTCGAAAATGAACAGCTTTTTGATGAAACAGCAAATCAGTTTCTTGCAGACAGATATATTACAGGCACTTGTCCGCATTGCGGATACGAAAAAGCTTATGGCGACCAGTGCGAAAAATGCGGTACTTCTTTAAGTGCTACCGATTTGATAAATCCGGTTTCAGTTTTTTCGGGTACAAAACCGGTTTTAAAATCAACAAAACATTGGTATTTGTCATTAGATAAATATTCAGATTTTATTCAAAAATGGATTATCGAAGGACACAAAGATGACTGGCGTCCGAATGTCGTTAGTCAGGTTAAATCTTGGCTTGATGCAGGACTCAGACCAAGAGCTGTTACAAGAGATTTGGATTGGGGTGTACCTGTCCCGATTAAAGGTGCTGACGGAAAAGTACTTTATGTTTGGTTTGATGCTCCGATTGGATATATTTCTGCTACAAAGGAACTTACAGAAGATTGGGAAAAATACTGGAAAGACAAAGATACTAAACTTGTTCATTTTATCGGCAAAGACAATATTGTTTTTCACGCTATTATTTTTCCGATAATGTTAAAAGCGGAAGGCTCGTATATTTTACCTGATAACGTTCCTGCCAACTCATTTTTAAATCTCGAAGACGACAAAATTTCAACTTCAAGAAACTGGGCTGTATGGCTTCACGAATATTTGGAAGATTTTACAGACAAACAAGACGTTTTAAGATTTGTTTTAACTGTTAATGCCCCCGAAGCCAAAGACAATAATTTTACTTGGAAAGATTTTCAAACAAGAAACAACAAGGAATTGGTAGCCGATTTCGGCAATTTTGTAAATCGTGCTTTGGTTCTCAATAACAAATATTTTGAAGGAGTAGTTCAGGTGCCGAGAGAATACCAAACTATCGATAAAAATGTACTTTCCGAAATTTCAATAATCAGAGATAAAGTTGCAGAAAGTATTGAACAATATAAAATCCGAGAAGCCCTTTATTTTGCAATGGATTTGGCAAGACTTGGTAATAAATATTTTGCCGATACTGAACCTTGGGTTGTTGCAAAAACCGATTTGGAAAGAGTAAAAACTATTTTGTATATCGGAATCCAGATTGTTGCCAATTTGAGTGTTCTTATGGAGGCATTTTTGCCTTTTTCGACCAAAAAAATCAGAAAAATGTTAAATTTAAGTGATGAAATTTTCTGGGATATGATAGGACACTCTGATATAGTTAAATCAGGCGAAAAATTAGGAAAACCCGAATTACTTTTCGAGCAGATTACAGATGAACAGATACAAAAACAATTAGATAGATTAGAAAAGACAAAAATTGAAAATAAAAATGCAGAAAATATCATTCCAAAAATTAAAGAAAATATTACATTTGATGATTTTACAAAATTAGACATAAGAATCGGAACTGTTTTAAGTGCCGAAAAATTGCCAAAAACAACAAAGTTGATTAAAATTCTTTTAGATTCAGGTTTAGAAAAAAGAACAATAGTCGCCGGAATTGCTGAACATTATAAACCCGAAGAAATAATCGGCAAAAAAGTTGTTTTTTTGGCAAATTTGGAACCCAGAAAAATAAAGGGTATCGAGTCGCAAGGAATGATGCTTATGGCTGAAAATCCTGAAGGCAACCTTTCTTTTTTAATAACAGATAAAGAAATTCAAAACGGAAGCAAGATTAGTTGATAATTAAATTTAAAAAGCAATGTCAGAAAAAAAATATTTTAAAGGTAAAGTTTTTATTGTAACAGGTGCATCAAGCGGAATTGGCAAAGCTGTCGCAGTCGAAGCCGCAAAAAAAGGGGCTGATGTAGTTATTGCCGCAAGAAATATCGAAAGACTCAACGAAGTTGAAAATGTAATAAAAGGTTTTGGTGTTGATGCTCTTGCCGTACAAACTGATGTATCGAAAAAAGAAGATGCGGAAAATTTAATAAACAAAACTATTGAAAAATTCGGTAAAATTGATGTGCTTGTTAATAACGCCGGCGTTTCAATGCGGGCAATGTTTGATGATTTGCAAATAGATGTTTTTGAAAAAGTAATGAACATAAATTTTATGGGTGCTGTTTATTGTACAAGATATGCAATACCTCATATTTTGAAACAAAAAGGTAGTATTGTCGGCGTTTCGTCAGTTTCAGGATTTACACCTTTGCCTGCAAGAACCGCTTATTGTGCTTCAAAATATGCAATGTTCGGTTTTTTAACGACCTTACGTTTAGAAAATATTATGAGAGGTTTGCACGTGATGATAACTCATCCCGGATTTACTGAGTCGAATATTCGTAAACACGCATTACTTGCAGACGGTTCAGAACAAGGAAAAACGCCCAGACACGAAGATAAAATGATGACAGCAGAAGAAGTTGCTATCAAAATTATTAAAGGTATCAGAAAAAGAAAAAGAGTGCAAATTATGACTTTGATGGGAAAAACTTCTTGGATTCTTGAAAAAATATGGCCCAAATTAACACACAAGTTATTATATAAAGGTATTGCAAAGGAACCCAATACTCCGTTACCAAAATGGAAGTTCAGAAAATAAACGAAGGTAAGAGGTAATTAAGTTTTAAAAGCTGATTATTTTGAAAAATGAAAATTGAAAATAAAACAGTATGGATAACCGGAGCTTCATCAGGAATAGGACGAGCTTTGGCAATAGAAATGTCGAATTATAATACAGATTTAATACTTTCGGCTATTACAGATGAGGAGCTTGTTGAAGTTACTGATATTTGTACAAAAAACGGAGCAAAATGTTTCCCAATTGCTTTTGATTTAGGTTCTTCTGAATCAATAAATAATGCAATAGAAAAAGTTTTTGAAGCTCATCCCCAAATTGATATTTTGGTAAATAACGGAGGAATCAGTCAAAGAGCTTACGCCGTAGATACAGACTTTAATGTTGACCGAAAAATTATGGAAATAAATTTTTTTGCAGCAGTATCTCTAACAAAGGCTGTTTTGCCAAAGATGGTTGAACAAAAGTCTGGGCATTTAGTTGCGGTTAGCAGTATATCAGGCAAATTCGGATTTCCGTTGCGTTCTGCTTATGCTGCTTCAAAGTTCGCAATTGTTGGCTTTTTCGAAACCCTTTATTTTGAGTTAAAGCAATATAATATTAACGTTAGTTTGATTTTTCCGGGCAGAGTAAATACTAATATTTCTAAAAATGCACTACTAAAAGATGGTTCTGTTTATGGTAAAATGGACGATGGACAAGCAGGTGGAATTTCTGCCGAAAAATGCGCCAAACAAATAATTAAAGCAATTCAAAGAAATAAAAAAGAAACTTTAATTGGAGGCAAAGAGCTTTTAATGGTTTACATAAAAAGATTTTTCCCTTCATTATTTAATAAAATTGTAAACAAAATAAAACCAACATAATGAGTATAATAATATCCGGAATCCAACAAATTGGTATAGGTGTGAAAAATGTTCACGAAGCATGGAAATGGTATAGACAAAATTTCGGTTTTGATATTCCGATTTTTGAAGAAGCAGCAGCAGCTAATTTAATGTTACCATATACCGGAGGTGAGTCTCAAACAAGGCATGCAATTCTTACTTATAATTTGAAAGGTGGCGGCGGTTTTGAAATTTGGCAATACACAAGCCGAATACCAAGAGAACCATTGTTTGAAATTAAATTGGGTGATTTAGGCATATTTCTTACAAAAATTAAAATGCCGCTTGCCAAAAATGCTTTTGATTTCTTTAAACAGAAGAATCAGAATCTTTTATCGGAAATAGTAAAAGACCCTGCAGGAAAAGAACATTTTTACATGAAAGACCCGTATAATAATATTTTTGAACTTGTTTTGTTTGATGATTGGTATAACAACGAAAAATATCCGACCGGTGGTGTAGGAGGAGCCCTTGTTGGTGTTACTGATATTGAAAAATCAAAGAAATTTTACGGTGAAATATTAGGTTACGATACTGTTGTTTACGAAAAAGAAGGAAAATTTGACGATTTTGCAAGTTTACCCGGTGGTGATGGAGAATTCAAAAGAGTGCTTTTAAGACATAGCGAGCCAAGAAAAGGTCATTTCAGTGCTGTTTTTCTTTCTACCGAAATTGAGCTTGTTCAAGTAATAAATCGTGAACCCAGAAAAATATACGAAGGCAGATTATGGGGCGAACTTGGTTTTATTCATTTGTGCTATGATATCACAGGAATGAAAGAATTGGGTGAAAAATGTACTGCATTAGGATATCCATTCACTGTTGATAGTGCTAAATCTTTTGATATGGGCGAAGCTTCCGGTCATTTTACTTATGTCGAAGACCCAGACGGAACTCTTATTGAGTTTGTTGAAACACATAAATTGCCGATTATCAAAAAATTAGGTTGGTATAAAAATTTGCGAAAACGTAATCCCGAAAAACCCTTGCCGCGTTTTATTACAAATGCTTTGAAATTTATGAGGAAGAAAGATAAATAGAGTTAGTTCATAAAGTTGAATGTCGAATGTTCGTAAAGTTATAACGTTCGCTTTTTCGGTTTTGTTTACTATTGTCCGAAACCTTGTAATGACAATTTGTCGTTATCCTTCTCATTCGCTTTGCGTCATTACTAGGCTTTGCTTCGTCCCTCGCAATGACGTTTTGCTTCGTTCCTCGCAATGACGTTTTGCTTCGTTCCTCGCA
>DYKL01000250.1 GCA_020722645.1 Acetofilamentum sp.
CTAATTGGCACATTGGCTAATTGGCACATTGGCTAATTGGCACATTGGCTAATTGTTTTTTGTTATGTTTAAGTCTGAATCGCTTATATTTTGAGCTACTATGTTATTATCTCCGCTTATGTTAATTATATTTGTTACATTTCCTGATTGAGTTGCTTTTTTTGGTTTGCGAAGTGTTCCTTTTTCTTTGTAATGTTTATACAGCCTGTTAATTATTTCTTCGCCGGAAATATCAATAAATTGAAAATTAAATTCGTTTACGTAAAAATTGTAAATATCGTCATTCTGTAATTTTTCGATTTCTTCCATAGGAGCCTGATACATAGCATTTTCGTAGAAGCCTAAAAGCCTGAAAATCAGCTTATAATACCATTTATTGAACTTAAAGCCCAAAAATAAAATTGATTGTGCTTCCTGAAGTTGCTTTTTTAATCCGTCGCTTAGTTTGTGGTCGCCCAAAATTGAAGCTAAATAATCAAAAAGTTGATTAAAAGTAAGAACTAAGGAATTAAACATATTCTGAACTCCCAGCAAATTGTATATCAGCGGTTTATCTTTTGACAACGACTGAATAGGCTGTGGATTCATATTTTTGTTGTAATAATCAAAGGTATAATCGAAATTATTTTGTTCAAAAATATTTTTCAGCAAAATATCCGGTGATGATGAAATTATTAAATGAAAAGGAATTGCCGCAATTTTTGAATGAAATTCAGTTGGTTGAATTGTTGAAAAAAAACGTGTAAGATGCTGATAAAACATCGGTTTAACAGAGTGAGAGTCGAAAAAATCATCTTTTTCGTTAAAATCGCGCCTGAATTTTTTTTCGTCAAGAAATTTGGAAAACTCACCAAGAAGTGATTTTTTAAAATTATAAGCCAAATCAGGACCAAGTATTATAACACATTTTTCCTGGTCAATCCAATCTGTAATATAGCTGATGTCAAAATTATTAAAATCCACAATCAATAGTTTATAGTGAATAAAACTTTACAAAGTTGCACAAATAGTTTTTAAAAGCAAAATAAATTTTAATTAGAGTTAGTTCATAAAGTTATAAAGTTGAATGTTTATAAAGTATTTGCCATTGATTTTCAACAAAAGACCCTTACAGGGCAGGCTTTTAGACCCTTTCAGGGCAAGCTTTATAAACTTGGCACTTTATGAACTAACTCTAATTAACTAATTGACTACAAATCTTCAAAAAAATCGTCTTTGAAATTTACTAAATACACTTTTTTAGTGGCTCTTGTGAAAGCTGTATATAGCCACCTGAAAAATTCGATATTAAGTGAATTGTTATCAATAAAAGACTGGTCAATAAAAACCGAATGCCATTGTCCGCCTTGTGCTTTGTGGCAAGTAACTGCATAAGCAAACTTGATTTGTAAAGCATTCAGATTAGGGTCTTGCAGAATTTTTTCGAATTTTTCCTGTCTGTTTGTAGTTTCTTCATAAGATTCGGAAACTTTGTCGAAAAATTCTTTGTATTTGTCGTAGTTTAACGAAGGAGCTTCAATTTCAAGCGTTTCAAGCAGCAATTTACAGTCTATAAAAGCATCATAATCCGGCATAAAAATTTCTGCATTACAAAATGTATAATCAAAAGCTGTTTCGTAATTTTTAATTCTTGAAACGTGGACAATATCTCCATTTGCAATAAAATCGACAACATCAAACTCATCTTTCCAGTAGTAATTATTTTTGACTATCATTATCAAATCATCAGCGGAAATAGTTGAATCTCTATACAGAATTGTACTTCTGATGCCCTGATTGTAACGGTTTGCACGTTTATTGGAGCGAGTAACAACTATTGAGTTTTCGATACCGTATTTATCATAATTGTCTGATATAGTTTCAATCAGCTCCGAGCCATTGATTCTGATAACATCATCAAAATCTTTTATTTTGAACTTAGGAAATTCGTTCACTCTGCCCTGCGAAATCATCTCTCTGATTCGTGTTGCGTTGAACAAAATACCGGAATCGAGTGATTGTCTGACAACCTCAGTCAGTTGAAATTCTTTTACCTTATAATTATATAGTTCGAGGGTGTTTTTATCAAGTGCCGGTGAAATTTCCATTCCTACAGGCGGAAGCTGGGCAGTGTCTCCCGAAAATATAATTTTACAGTTTTCGCCTGAAAAAACATATTGAAGTAAATCATCAAGCAGTTTTCCGCTGCCAAAAACAATTTTTTCTTTCGAATCATTAGAAATCATCGAAGCTTCGTCAATAATAAAAACTGTATTTTTATGCAAGTTTTTATCAAGCAGAAATTTAGCAAACAGACTTTTTGATTTAGCTCTGAATATTTTTTTGTGAATTGTGTATGCAGGTGTCTGTGCTGTATTTGAAAAAACTTTTGCAGCTCTGCCGGTTGGTGCAAGAAGTACGGAATTTATGTTGAATTTAGTCAATGCACGCACAAGTGCTGAAATAACAGTTGTTTTTCCTGTGCCGGCATATCCTTTTAATAAAAAAATATCATTATCTTTTTTTTCAACAACAAAATGAGCCAGGTCAAAAATTAAATCTTCTTGCTGTTTTGTGGGTTTAATGCCTAATTCCTCTAAAATAATTTTTTCTAATAAACTACCTACCACAATTTTAGAATTTGTATCTTAATTGTAATTTAATTTCAGATTTTGTGTTACCCTGAATTTCATCTAAGCCACCTTCGCTGATAACATTTCTGTCTGAAAAAGTGGTTTGAGAGTATCTTGCCCACAGTGTAAGTTTGTGAGTAATGTCGTATTTCAGAACAAGATAAGTTCTAAATCCTTTGTAAAAATAACCCGGAACTGAAAATGCGTATAAAACATCGTTTTCATAAGCATACATACGAGCTTCGTAAGGAGCATCAAAAACTGCATATCTGAAATACATTGTCAGCGGAAGTTTTGAGTGAACGTATTTTACGTCCTGATACGCCAGAAATCCGTTGTACTTTGTATTTTCCTTTTCATATCCCGAAAATTCTATACGATTTCTCAAAGTAAGATTTTTGTTTATCTGGAAAGAAATATGATAACGGAAAGACCATCTTGCCAAATCCACAGGATACGACACATAATTTTCTTCGGAAGTATTTTCAGGTTTTATTTCTTTTTTGTATTTTATGTACATACTAACTTTGCGGCTTGGGTTATAGTCAATTTGTGTTAAATATTCCAAACCATTTGATAAAGGAGTGTTAAGCCTGTATTTAAGCCAAGGGAAAGTGTATGAGTCTATGTATGAAGAAATTTTAAATTTTTTGTAGGGATAAATTTCAAGTCCGAGATAAATACCTTTTTCGTTGAAATTATGTGAACCTTCGGCAAAAGCACCGGCATAATAAGCCTGATACAAAGGAGAATAATTGCGATATAATGTAACAAGCGAAATTTGATGAGCAAGTGGTATTCCCAGACCGTTTAATGTGGCTAAGCCGCCGTTTTTGCTGATTGCTGTTTCTCCGAAAATGTAGAATTTTTCGTATTGAAATTCATAATTCCAGCCAAGGTTAAAATTTGTGTTGCCTTGAAATTCATAAAGTTGATATGGTTGCAAATCTTTGTTTAAATCGGCAGTATAAGCATAATTAACAAAAGTTAGACCTGTCTTGAATAATTTTCCGCTGTATGAGACATTCCCGCCAAATACTGTTTGACCAATTGCCCTTCGGTTCTCAGTTTCAGATTGTGTTCTATGATAGCCTGTTATTTGCAGAGAAGTAATTTCGCGTATTTCTGTATCATCAATACTGTCAATTTCTCCAAGATTTGCGTCTATTTTGTGGTAAGAGCCAAAAGCACTGACTCTGAAATTGCCGAAATCCATAATTGCTCCGGCACCTCTGAGATATAAATTTTCATCGGCAGAGGCATATTTTCTGAGTCCTTGTGGTTTTTTCTTCATACTCAGAACATAAGAAGATTTGCCCATTGTCATACCTGTCCACAAAGCAAGTCCTTGTCCGTACTGTGCCTGAAAATCACCGACAACAATTCTGCGAAATTTCCAGAGTTTATCAATTTGTAGATGAGCCGAATAAAAATCAAAACCGTATTTTTGAGCACCGGCAAAAAATTGTTCTCCCTGGTCTTTTTCGGCTGTTATGCCCCATTGAACTCTGTCTTTGTAATGAAATTTGTATTTGAAGTAGTATTTATATTTATTGCCCAAATATCTTGATTTGTCCGGATTTTCTTCTAATACACTGTCCGGAATATTGTAACCTTCGATTGGCTGAAGATAAAAATTTGTTCTTGTGAAAACCTGATGACGACCATATTTAATAACTTTGTTCCAATAAATTTTGTCGTCTTTTTCGGCAGTTTGAACAACAATAAAAGGTAATATTTTTTTAATACTTTCGTTGTCAAAACTTTCTAACAGTTGAAGTTCATAAATTGTTTTAAATTCTCCGTTTTTTTCTCTGTATTCAAGAATTTCGACAACCTGTAGTTCATTCAAAAAGTGAAGTTTATTTAAAGACCCTTTTGTAGCTTCGTTTAAGTTTAGTGGATTTTCAATAAAAAACTGCAAATCGTCGTATATTTCTGTAATATCCACTTCTTCATCAGATTCAGCAACAATTTCTTCAATAAGTTGTTCGATTATCTGGTCAGGTTTATCGTTCTGAGAAATTAAAACATTAGGTAAAAATAAAAATGATGCAATTATTAATAATTTAATGTATCTGTATGGCATAATAAAAAATTTTGTTATTCAGAATAATAATATTTTCAGCAAATTTAAAATTTTTTTCTTTTCAAAATAACATAATGTATAATTATCTTAAAAAATTTATTATTTTTGTTGCATAAATAACTTGTCAAAAATGTTAGAACCGATTTATATTGAGGCGACTAAAACAACGCCAATGGTAAAGTTTGATAAAGAAAATCAAATATTTGAAATTTCAGGTCAGTCTTTACCTGAAGATGCTGTAAAATTTTATAAAGATTTATTAAACTGGATTAAGGAATATTCACAAAATCCAAATAATTCGACTGTTTTTAACATTAAATTAGATTATTACAATTCGTCTTCTGCAAGAGTTATCGTAAAAATGATAATTGAGCTCGAAAATATTCTGATTACCGGTAATGACGTAAAAGTTATGTGGTACTACCGAAAAGATGACGAATTTATGAAAAGACGAGGTGAAGAAATAAGAACTGTCGTGCTTTTACCTTTCGAGATTAAAGAGTTACATAATTAGAGTTAGTTCATAAAGTTCCTTAAATCCGTAAGTCTATACTTATATATCTGAAATTCAGTCAGGTGAGATA
>DYKL01000251.1 GCA_020722645.1 Acetofilamentum sp.
CCTTCGTTATCACTCAGGATGACACTAATTGAAAAATTAACGAATTATTGTAATATCTTATAATACCTTAAATCCGTAAGTCTATACTTATATATCTGAAATTCAGTCAGGTGAAAACACCTGATTGATGCAAACTGCATGTTGCAGGTATTTTCACCTGCAACCACTTACGAAAAGACTTGCGGATTTAAGGTAATACATTAACTCAGATTTTTTTTTTTAAATTTTCTAATGGTTAATATTTTTCAATAATTTTCTTTTTCTTGTATTTTTGCAAAATTGTATATTTAAAATTTAAAATATGTTACCAAAAATCAAAAAAATTCATTTGCTAATTTTTGCAATTTTATTTTCGTATAATTTGAATGCTCAAAATGGTTTTGATATTGAAGCCGACAAAAAACCTCAACAAAGTACAACAGGAAAGTATCGACCTGACAATGTAAATAAGGGCATTATTGGAGTTAGTTCAAAGAATCAGGTCGTTATCAGTGATGTACCGTCTTATGAATGGCGTCACGGATGCGGTCCTACTGCACTTGGTATGGTTATCGGTTATTACGACATAAACGGGTATCCTGATTTAATTTCTGGAGACGCTTCAACACAAACTATTTCTGTTAATAACGCGATAGCTAATGACGAACATTATAGCGACTATTCTATGCCAATTGATTATTATCCTGAGTTATTTCAGGATAAATCAGAACTGGGTGGAGCTCATACAGATAATTGCATCTCTGATTTTATGCATACTTCATGGAGCTTAGATGAAAATAGATACGGTTGGAGTTATTCAAACAAAATTAGTATCGCTTTTGAAAGTTATATTTCTCAACAAAATAATTCATACTTAACTTCATCAACTTATGAATATTTTGATTCAGAAAGTTGGAATGTTTATGTCAATGAAATAAACAATAATCGTCCGGTTGTTTTACTTGTTGATAGTGATGGGGACGGAAATACGGACCATTTTGTTACCGGAATTGGATATGATGATTCTAATAATAATTACGCAATATACGACACTTGGGATCAAAATATTCACTGGTTCCAATGGAGAGAAATGTCATCATCATATTCTTGGGGTATATATGGATTTAATATTTTAGAAATTGGAAACCAAACGGCACAAGTTGACTTAGAACCATATACCCCCAACAATATAAATTATGTTTGGGATGATAAAATTATTATACAAAATACAACTGTAACTAATGGTTATCAAGATATGCATGATGACCAAATTTATGTTGGTGACGAAGTCTATTTTTCTTTTTCTTATTGGAATAATTCAGATACAGATATAGACGATAATTTTAGCGTAAAAATCTTAATAGATGATACAGAAGAATTTACCGTTAATCAAACTGAAATATTACAAGGCTACTATTATTGGATGTGGTGGAATTTCCAAGCTGTTAGAACTCTAACTGCAGGTAACCATAATGCAAAAATTATTGTTGATGCTAATAATGTTATAAATGAAATTGACGAAAATAATAATGAATATTCATAAACTTTTTTAGTTGAAGAATACTCAAACTCTTCAAACTTAAATCAGAATTTAATTTCAATTTACCCAAATCCTGTTACTGATATTTTATTTATTGATTCAAATCACAACAATTTAATTGTAGAAATATATTCTATCTCGGGATTACTTATTAAAAATTTTATTTTAAATTCTAATCAGATAGATTTACGAGATTTAAATTCCGGAATATATTTTATTAAAATACCTAATTTTAATTATAATAACATAATTATAAAAAATTAGCACAAAAAAATCTAAAAAAACAGTAAAGAATACAATTCAAGTATATTAGAGAATTTTTATGAATGTGGTTTAATAAGTGGGAATCAAATCAACAAACCCTTCCGATAAATCAGGGAATTACTAAAATTTGGGTGTTTGAAAAACATCGAGATTTGTATGATACCTTAAATCCGCAAGTCTTTTCGTAAGTGGTTGCAGGTGAAAACACCTGCAACATGTAGTTTGCACCAGTCAGGTGTTTTCACCTGGCTGAATTTCAGATATATAAGTATAGACATACGGATTTAAGGTGATATTATAAATTCAGGTCAAGCTGGTATTGGTAGTCATTTTTTTTTTAATGGGTTATGCATATCCGTTTTTTAGAATTTGTAAATAAAAATATTCCCTTTCCCTGATTTGCAATGTTTACTCCTCATGGTCGTGAGATAGTTCTCACAACCGAAAGGTATAATACGAAAACGCTATAAATCATCTGATTAAACATATTCTGAAAACAAATCCGAAATAGAACAATAGTCTCTTTTTTAACTTTTTAAGTAAAACAAAACATTCTGTTAAAAATTTCATTTATACATTCAAAGATATACCTTTTTCTTCAATTACTCTACGTAAATTTATTAAAGCATATCTCATACGTCCAAGGGCTGTATTTATACTTACACCGGTAAGTTCTGATATTTCTTTAAAACTCATATCACCGTATAAACGCAGTAAAACAACTTGTTTTTGTTCTTCGGGGAGAGCATCCAATAATTTTCGAATATCTTTTTCTATTTGTTGTTTGACTAATATTTGTTCAATATTTGAATCGGAATATTTGGGAGAGTTAAATAAATCCAATTCGTTTTCATCGTTAGAAACTGTTTGTAAACGTTTTTCTTTACGATAATGGTCAATTATTAAATTATGTGCAATTCTTATAATCCACGAAATAATATTTCCTCTGTCTTCGTATTTTTCTTTACGCAAAGAGCCAATAACTTTAATGAAAGTATCCTGAAAAATATCATTTGCTAGATCATGATTTTTCACTACCATTAAAATATAGGTGTAAACTCTGTCTTTGTATTTATTGATGAGTGCTTCAAAACTGAATGAATCACCTTCAATAAATTTACCTACCAATTCCTTATCGGAAACTGTTTGACTACTCATAATTTATATGTTTTAGTTTCGAGAGTAGAAATCACATCATAGGCAAGTAAATTTTTATTTGTTTTTATTAAATACGAAAATTTCTTAAAAATGTTTTTTTAATTTTCAATTTAACTAAAAAAAATGTCTGTTTTGTTTGAAAATGTGTTTTTTTAGTTTGTTATTTTGTGAACAAATTTTATTCCAATTTTTCAAAAAAGACAAAAAAAAGCATGTAAAATACTTGCTGATTTTTTTTTTTACTTTTCGTTGCTGTATTTTGTGTAACGTTTTTTGAATTTATCAACACGACCGGTAGAGTCAATAAGTTTTGTCTGACCTGTAAAAAATCCGTGTGAAGCACTTGAGATTTCCAATTTTACAAGTGGGTATTCTACGCCGTCTATTTCAATGTTTTCTCTTGAGGGAGCACAAGAACGAGTAATAAAAACATGACCATTTGAAATGTCTTTGAATGCAACTAAACGATAATTCTTTGGATGTATTTCTTTTTTCATTTTATATTGTTTTAAACGTTTTTCAAAAATGTTTGCAAAAATATTTATAATTTTTTTATTTTCAAAATTTCATTTACTAAACTTTTTATTTTATTTTTGAAAAAAAAATTTAATGACATTAATGCTTTGACAATAAATAGATTATGATTTTTAAAGACTATTATAAAATTTTGGGGCTATCATCTGAAGCTTCTGCCGAAGATATTAAAAAGGCTTATAGAAAACTTGCTCTTCAATTTCACCCCGACAGAAACCCTGATGATAAAACTGCTGATAATAAATTTAAAGAAATTGTTGAAGCCTACGAAGTTCTAAGCGATTCGAATAAAAGAAAAGAATTTGATAATTTAAGAAACTTCGGAAGTGCTTCTAAAAAAACCTATTACAATAAAACTTACAACGATAACTTTGAACCAAGTTATCAAACTTTTTATAAGAAAGAAAAATATGACGACCCTCAGAAATTGTGGGAAGAATTTAAAAAAGACTATAATTTTAAAAATTTTTCCGACTTTTTCAAAAATTTCTTTTCATCTAAAAAATCAAACAAAGGATATGATAAAACATCAAAATTAACAATTTCATTATCAGAGGCTTACAATGGCTCTGTGAGAATAGTTACAATCTCTAACAAAAAATTCAGATTGAAAATCAAACCCGGAATTCTTGATGACCAGCTTTTAAAAATTAAAGGTATGGGCAATCCGGCTCCAACAATTGATGGAAAACCCGGTGATTTTTACTTAAGAATTAAAATTACACCCGACAGTCGTTTTGAAAGAAAAGGCGATGATATTTATACCGAAAAATATGTTGATATTTACAAAGTATTGCTTGGAGGAGAAATAATTGTCGAAAATATTTCAGGAAGTATAAAAATTAAAATTCCGCAAGGAATTGCTTATGGGAAAATACTCAGAATTAAAGAAAAGGGATTTCCGAATTACGACAATCCAAATAAAATTGGAGATTTCTACATTAAAATAAAATATGTTGTTCCTAAAAATTTAAGCGGTGAAGAAAAACAACTTTTAGAACAACTTTATGAACTTAATAAAAAAAAGTTAAACAACTAATAATCAATATATTGTAACAAGTTATGAAATATTTGATTTTATGCTTTACGCTAATTTTTATATTTTCAGCTTGTAAACCTGATAATAACAAAAGCAACGGAAAAAATGAAATACTTTATAATGGCGTTGTGTACTCTGTTGAATCATTTGAAATGGATTCGGGTTGGGGATACAAAATCTATAAAGATAATGATGCTTTTATAAAACAGGAAGTGATACCGGCTGTAAATGGTTATTTTGTTTTTGATACCAAAGAAAAGGCTCAAATTACTGGCGAATTTGTATTACAAAAGTTAATAAGCCAGCCGGGTTTACCCTCTGTCTCTATTGAAGAATTGGACAGTCTGGGAGTTTTAAGTCAGGAAATACTTGACTACCAAAAAATTGACTTTAGTACTAAAAAAAATATTCTGCCTCCGAAATAAAACTATAAATGGATCCTGTTAAATCTTTTTTTATCGGTTTATTTTTATTTTTAATCTCAATAGTAAGTTTTATAGAACATTTAATTAAGTTTATCAGAATATTGACAATAAAGAAAAACGGCATTAAAACTCAAGGCATTGTAACTGATTTAATCTACGATGAGGAGGAAAAACTTGCAGCCAGACTTATAGTTGAGTATGACGGCAATAACGGTAAAAGATATTTCATCGAATCTTCTGTTGGTTCTGCATTTAACTCAAACAAAAAAGGAAAAAAAATTACAGTAACCTAATCTTTACAATTTTTAGGCACAATATCAAAAATTTTCAGAATTTCAT
>DYKL01000252.1 GCA_020722645.1 Acetofilamentum sp.
TTTCATCTTTGGTTTTTCTGACTCCGTCTATACCTACTGTAAAATCGAGTACTTCTGCTATTTTTTTCGGACTTTCTATTATGTATGTTATTTGTCCCTGTACTGTAATTGATTGAAAATCAGATGTAGTTTCTGTGAAAATAAAAGGAATATCATTGCTTCCCAGCGGTACTGAAATTATCGCAGATTTTCTTTTTGATGCAAAAAATGCCAGTCCTTTCCCTTCTTGTTTCAGATTCCCTTTTTTGTAATGCATAACGTAAGTCATTGCATCAAATTTGATGTATTTGATTCCAAACATAAGTTCTGTTTTAAAATTTACCCAAAAATACCAAATTATTTGATGTACAAAAAATTATTTTGATATGTTTTTATTTTTTTGCATATTCGCAAAATTTTTAAATAAAATGATAAAATGAATGTGATAAAAAAATATAATGTTATTGTGGCTGTATTTTTAATGATATTGATTAGTCCTTTTATGACCTTTTCACAAGATGATTTCCCGTTAAATGACCGTTATCCATTTGTTTTATATGAAAAAAACAGCTTTAGTTTTCCCGGCGATAAAAAGCAATTTGAAGATTTATTTGCAAAATTTGATACTTTAATTTTTTTTGGGACAAATAAACTTACTGTTTTACAAATCGGTGCTTCTCATACTCAGGCTGATATTTTTACAGGACAATTAAGAATGAGATTACAAACTATGTATCCGGGTCTGAGTGCGGGTAGGGGATATGTGTTTCCTTATAATCTTACAAAGACAAATTCTCCGTATAGCTATATTGCTAAACATACCGGTAACTGGACTGTTTGCAGAAATGTTGAAAATAAAGACTGCGAAATTGGTTTAACCGGAATTGTAGCAACTACTTTTGATGAAGGTGCATCTATTTCAATTATTTTACGTGATAATCTTGATTTGGATTATTCTTTTGATTACGTAAAAATTTTACATAGCACAGATGCCGAATCATTTCAGGTTGTTATTTTCCCGGATTCTCTGGTTTTAGACCAATACATTAATTCGGCTCTCGGTTACTCTGAGTTTTGGCTGAGGAAGCCTGTAAAAGAAATTACTTTTAAAGTCGAAAAAAGCGAACTTGAACAAAATCATTTTAATTTGTACGGTATTTTTCTTGAAAATTTAAGTCCCGGTATAGTGTTTCACCCTGTAGGTATAAATGGTGCAAGCACTACGTCATACACGAAAACGGCATTGTTCGAAAAACAGCTCATAGCAATAAATCCTGACTGGATTATAATAGCACTCGGCACAAATGATGGCTACACTTCTCATTTTGATTCCGTTTATTTTAAAAATAATTTTAAACACTTGATTCAAAAAATCAAAAATGCAAAACCTGATGTTGCCATAACTATAATTGTTCCTAATGACGACTATTATCGCCGTAAATATCCGAATCCGAATACTGAAATTCAGGCAAGAGTTATTATTGAACTTGCAAAAGAAGAGGGTTGTGCTGTCTGGAATATGTACGAAATTATGGGTGGTTACAATTCCTCTAATTTATGGTTCCAAAACGGTTTGATGGCTTACGACCTCATTCATTTTACAAATGCCGGATACAAACACCTTGCTGATTTGTTTTTCACTGCTTTTATTGATGCCTATTCTGAATTTATGAATCAATAAAATTTTTTATTCTACCTTAAATCCGCAAGTTTTTTCGTAGGGTTTAAATTACCCCCTATATATACCGCAAAGATAAACATTCTGACAAAAAAAACAAAATTTCAAAGAACTTTATTCTAAATTTCTTATTTTTAAAGCTTTAAATAGGTTTCTTAACTAAACGACATTGAATTATTATTATTGATTTTTTGAAATTGTACCAAAAATAAAATAAAAAAAGATAAAAATAAAACATTTGCTCAAAAAAACATCAAAAATTTTTTCAAAAAAAGGAGCTATATGTTTTTGTTTATCAGTTTGTTAAAGTTTAACAACAGCACTTTTCAGTATATCTTTAACAATATCAATTTTATTGTGAAATTCCTTTGGAATTAATGTATTTATATTGTACCATAAATATTCAACTGAGTTGTAATTTTCGCCACCATCTCTTGGGTTATCCCAACCGCCGACTGTTACTTTACCGTCAATAATTTTAAAATAGACACCTCTTATTCCTTCGGTAAATTCATATTCAATGGGAGGTATTTTATCATAATCAAAAATAAGGAACGCCTGTTGCATAAAATAGTCTATTTCTTTTCGGTCTAATCTGTCCAATATTTCATTACGCAATCTAATCCGATCATCTAACGGTAAAGAATGTAATTTGGGACCAAAAAAGAAAAAATTATCAAGTAATTGCCATGAATGCAAGTTCTCATTTTTCTTATAATCATAATAACCTGTAGCAAAACCATATTTTGTTTTAAACAAAAAATTTGATTCATCAACAAAAATTTTTTCATCGTCTAAAACTTCATCATTGAGATACAGCCAGAACTTCCATTTTTTATCAGCTAAATCGGATAATTTTTTAGGTTTAGGCAGTTTCACAATCTCCAATATTATTTCATAATCAGCCTCAATGCTGATAATTGGATAAATTCTCTCCAAAAAGGAGTTGAATGAATATTTATCTTCTGATTTGTTATTTTCATACTTTCTTGTAACTCTCAAATCTTTATCGGTAAGTTTTACGTGACAAATCTTGTTAAATGGTGCTTTGAAAGTCAATTCTTTGATAATCATTTTTGAGTATTTTTATCCTCGCAAGGAAATTTGACATCGGAAATTTCGTATTTTAGGCAGGAATAGTGAGACATGTGCCACCATTCTGTTTTGATGTTCATAAACCCGTTTTTGTTCATAATATCCCACATTAAACGTCTGTTGTTCAGAATAGTATCAGGCAAATCGAGGTTTATGGAGTACGCTTTATAACCGAAAAAATCGAACTCTGTGCCCATATCAAGCTCATTTCCAAAGCTGTCCACAAGAGTCAAGTCCACTGCCCCACCCCTGTTGTGAATTGATCCTTTTTCAGGATTTGCTACATAATTGATATTTGGCAAAACTTCCCACAGTTTAACCTGAGCCGACAAAGGTCTGTAACAATCGAACACCTTAATGCTGTAGCCCATTTTCAAAAATTCCTGCTGAGCCTTTACAAGTGCTATTGCTACTTCGTAGCGTAAAAGACAAAACGGGCAATCGTAAATTTGTTTCCCGACAAAATTATTTTCAGTAGCATACCTGATGTCATGTACAATAGTGGTATCTAATGTTTTAATATCAACAAAATAATCCGGTTTAAAATCAAACATAAAATCAGTTAATCCTTCTATAATCAATTTATTATCAACTATTTTCAGCTTTGATTCAAAAGAAGTGATTTCGTAATTATTGTCATAAAAAACAAATTTGTCAAATTTTACTGCATAACTATTTGATTTTTTTGTAATTATTTCAGGAATAAAACTGCCGTAAAATATTGTATCATCAATACATCCGACAAATTCTCCATTTGAGTTTACGATAATACTTTTTTGAGTTTCGGAATAATCTATTATTTTTTTATCATACAAATCTATTAAACTTTTTGTTTCGTTTAATCTTTTTTTATAAGAAACAGCTTTAAATTCGGTTGAATCATTTTTCCAAAAAGACACTTGTTTAATTTCAACCGAATTATTAAGATTTTCAAACGCAATTTGAAATTTATCAGTATCTTTGTAAGCACAAGTCAGGTTAAAATCTGATATATCTGAAAATTTGATTATCACTAAAAAAATCGAATCATTTACAATAATATTGTCGGTTTTATGGCAACCTTTTTTCCCCTTATCCGTATATAATTGTACTTGAGTGATTTTTGAAAAATTTTTATCAGCTGGTTGTTCTAAGACAATTTTTTGAATATAAATTTTTTCGTGAAATTTAAAAATCAGAATATCATCTTTACTGATATCAGATGAAATCCAGAGAGTTGTATCAATAAGTTTGTGTTGCTGCCCAGTAGAAGATGTAATAATTTCACAAAAAATAAGCTCATTATTTTTGGCTTTTTGAATAATTTCGGGTTCATTTTTGCAAGAAAAAAATAATAGCAGCAAACTAATTAACAAAAAGCATTGTCTATAGAGAAAGTTTGTAAAGTTCATAAAGTTTGTAAAGTTTGTAGAGACGTTGCATGCAACGTCTGTACGGTTTATAATTTTTTAGTACTGGCAGGTGTATATCCTTTTAGGATAATCACCTGCCAGAGGCAAAGATATTGAATTTATCTAAACTCTCTTAAAAAATTACATTATTCAAAAATAAAACAATATTTACTATGAAAAAAATATTTTTATTCTTAATTTTATTTTATGCCTCATTATCAATATATTCTCAATACCAAACTTTTAAATGGTATGTGGGAAATAACAACATAGTTGATTTTTCGAGGCAAGATATTTCATCAACACTTGATTTTCCGGAAATTATAGACAGCGGAACATTACTAATAAACGGAAACAATGCCATAGCATCAGATTCATTCGGAATCGAACAAATTCAATATCTGAGCGGAAGTATAAATTTCCCGACTATCCACCAAACTATAAATCCTATCGCAAGTGCAACAGAATCACCTAATCAACCTGCATATATTATGGGCTATGAAGATATAAGCTCATTTGTCTTTGATGTTTTCACTCTAAACAGTATTGATAATTCAGGTTATAATTTATATTATACCAACGGTAATATTTTCGCAAGTTCTGTTGCCATAGGTGAAGAAAATCAAATAAAAGCCAGCTCTTTATCCTCAAAAATGGCAACTTATAACCTTGATGGAATTAAATTGATAGTAGCTCACGAACTTGGAAACAGTAATTTTTTGATTTACAATAATTTTGTGAGTTTTATTACCGTTCCTTTTTCAATAGGATCTCAATACGGCTCAAATGTTGGCAGCGAATATGACAGCGGATTTATGAAATTTTCTCAAAACGGTTACAGATTAGCTGTTTCATCGCCTGATATGAACAATTTATTAATCTTACAATCTGATATTATAATGCCTTCAATTGAAGAGTACTCTGAAATTAATGGATTTGCGTTTAATGCCATTGAATTTCCGCTCGGTAATGCAGAAAAGATAATTTACGCTGCTACTGATTACGAAATATATCAAATAAGATATAATTTAGCAGATGTAGAACAACAACTCATAGGCACAAGTTCCAATATTATCAAAAATATGCAAATTGGAGCAGATGGCAGAATTTATGTTATCAAAGAAAATT
>DYKL01000253.1 GCA_020722645.1 Acetofilamentum sp.
GCAAAACGTCATTGCGAGGAACGAAGCAAAACGTCATTGCGAGGAACGAAGCAAATGAAACAATGAAGCAATACTAATTAGTGTCTGTTGATAAAGTGCCAAGTTTATAAAGCTTGCCTTGTAAGGGTCCTTTATTGAAAATTAGATGCTAACACTTTATAGACACTTACAGGACAGGCTTTCAACTTTATAAACTTTATGAACTAACTCTAATTAATAACTCGACAAACTAAAAACTATGCACAATGCACTTGATAACTTTATAACTCAATCATCGGTGTTCATTCTTCTGTTTTTGATTAAAAAACCCGAAAATACTTTGTATAACAATTAAAATAAATCCAAAAAACAATGTAGTAAGTAATGTAAAACCATTTGATAAAATCCCGAAAACCAAAGCAGATTCAGAGTTAAGACCGAACAACAAAAAAGATTGTAAAACAAAATATTCAACCGAACCAATTCCGCCGGGATTAGGCATTAACCATGCCGCATAAGAAAAAGTTGTAATTGTAAATATCAGAAACATAGACGAACCAGTGTCAAAAAGAGATTTGTATAAAAAAAGGTTCATAAAATAAAGCATAACCCACAGAATTATATTCCAAAGCATAAAAAGCCAAAATTTTTTTATTGTGAACGTTTTTTTCAGCGAATTTATGAATTCCTGAATTTTATCTCTATATTTTTTAAAAATAAGTCTTTTTTGATATAAATATATTAAAAAAACAAGTAAAATTAGTCCGCCGATAATAAAAAATATTATAAAATATGTGTTTTGAAGCAATTTGTCTATTCCCAAATCAATAAATAGTTTTTCTAAAATCAGAATAATTTCATTAAACTGAATGGCAAGAATAACAAAAAGCCCCAAAAACATAAATAAAAAGTCGAAAACACATTCAGAAAGATAAGAACCAAAACAAGAAGGGAAAGGAACATTTGCTGTTTTTTTTATATTGCCGCATCTGACAAAACCTCCTAATTTAATTGTAAAACTATTAACGAAAAAATGTAGCATCAGACCATAAAAAGCTGTTTTCGGGATTAGCTTAAAATTAAGATTTTCAACCTGAATTCTCCATTTTTCAGAGCGTGCTACGTAAGACAAAAAATAAAAAAATGTTGCAGTAATTATGTAAAATAATTTTGCAGTTAATGCTGTTTTTATGATTTCTTTCACGGGTTGACCTCTAAGAGCCAACCAAAGGAACAATACAGCAATTGCAATTCCGAAAAGTGTTTTGAATATTTTGTTTTTCACATTATTTTTTTGATTTGCAATTATAGTAAAAATTTACAAAAAAAGCTGTCCGAAATTTTGGACAGCTTTTTTAAAAAGAGCTATATAATTGATTAATACATTCCCATTCCACCGCCCATTCCACTAGGCATAGCGGGTTCGGGTTCGTCTTTTAGTTCATCAACAACAACAGCTTCGGTTGTAAGGAACATACCAGCTATTGATGCAGCGTTTTCAATTGCTATTCTTGTTACTTTTTTCGGGTCAATTACTCCTGTAGCCATTAAGTTTTCGTAATTATCGGTTAAGGCATTATATCCGAAATCATCTTTACCTTCTTTAACTCTTTGAACTACAATAGCACCTTCCAAACCTGCATTTTCGACAATCTGACGAAGAGGTTCTTCTAATGCACGTTTGATTATGTTTACGCCAAGTTGTTCATCTTTGTTGTTTACTTTGATATTGCTTAAACAATCAATAGAACGAATAAGAGCAACACCACCACCGGGGATAATACCTTCTTCAACTGCGGCTCTTGTTGAATTCAAAGCATCATCAACGCGGTCTTTCTTTTCTTTCATTTCAACTTCTGAAGGTGCTCCTACATATAAAACTGCTACTCCACCTGCTAATTTTGCACGTCTTTCTTCTAATTTTTCTTTGTCGTAATCAGATGTTGAAATTTCGATTTGTGATTCAATTTGTTTTATTCTTGCTTTGATTGTTTCGTCAGTTCCGTGTCCGTTTACAATGGTTGTGTTTTCTTTGTTCATAACTATTTTTTCGCAAGTACCAAGCATATCAAGGCTTGCAGTTTCTAATTGCATACCTTTTTCTTTTGAAATAACTGTACCGCCTGTCAAAATAGCAATGTCTTCGAGCATTTCTTTGCGTCTGTCGCCAAATCCGGGAGCTTTAACAGCTGCAATTTTGAATCCCGGGTTACGTAAACGGTTAAGTACCAATGTTGCAAGTGCTTCGTCTGTAACGTCTTCTGCTATGATAATTAATGAACGACCTTGTTGTACAACAGGTTCTAAGATGCTCATTAAATCTTTCATTACTGAAATTTTTTCATCGTGGATTAAAATGAACGGATTTTCATAAACACCTTCCATTTTTTCACCATCAGTAATAAAATATGGAGAGATAAATCCACGGTCAAACTGCATACCGTCAACAACTTCGATTCTAGTATCGGTACCTTTTGCTTCTTCTACTGTAATTACACCTTTGTTGCTGATTTTTTTCATTGCGTCTGAAATCAATATTCCGATTTCTTCATCATTGTTTGCAGAAACTGATGCAACAGCTTTTATTAAATCGTAATTGTTTCCTACTTGTTTTGCCATTTTTGTGAGATTTTCAACAACTGCTTTAACAGCTTTGTCAATACCTCTTTTGATGTCCATAGGATTTGCACCGGCAGTTACGTTTTTTAAACCTTCGGTTAAAATTACCTGAGCTAGCAAAGTTGCTGTTGTTGTTCCGTCGCCTGCTTTATCACCTGCTCTTGATGCAACTTCTTTTACTAGTTGAGCACCTGTGTTATGATAATGGTTTGTAAATTCTATTTCTTTTGCTACTGTTACACCATCTTTGGTTATTTGAGGTGCTCCGAATTTTTTTTCAATTACTACGTTACGACCTTTTGGTCCTAATGTTACTTTTACAGCATTTGCTAGTTTGTCAAAACCTTCTTTTAATAAGGTACGTGCTTCGATGTTGTATTTAATTTCTTTTCCCATAATAATTTATTTTTTTGTGATTAAATAACTGCTAAAATGTCGTTTTTTTCAAGGATTAAATATTCTATGCCTTCAATTTCTACTTTTGTTCCGGCAAATTTTGAGTAAAGTACTTTTTCTCCTACTTTAACTTCAATTTCTTCATTTTTGCTTACTGCAACTACTTCGCCCTGAATGGGTTTTTCTTTTGCACTTTCTGGAATATAAATTCCACTGGTTGTTTTTGATTCTGTTTCTAAGGGCTTTACAACAACTCTTTCTCCAAGAGGTCGAATATTAATTGCCATAGTATATTTGTTTTAAGGTTAAACTCGAACTCCTTTATTCATATTTTATGCCAAAACAGATTTTATAAAAATGACTGACATTATTTCAGTTTTTATATTTTTGTCAATATTTTATTTTGTTAATTGCTTGCTCAATTTCTTAAAATATAGCTATTTACTAAGGGATTGTTACGAAATAACATATTTAATAATCTATGTGAACTATGTGTCTATGTGGTTATTAAAAATATAAAATAAACAAGTTATTTCTTAACAGTTACTAAGGGATTGTTACGAAATAACATATTTAATAATCTATGTGAACTATGTGTCTATGTGGTTATTAAAAATATAAAATAAACAAGTTATTTCTTAACAGTTACTAAGGGATTGATACGAAATAACATATTTAATAATCTATCTGAACTATGTGTCTGTGTGGTTATTAAAAATATAAAATAAACAAGTTATTTCTTAACAGTTACTAAGGGATTGATACGAAATAACATATTTAATAATCTATCTGAACTATGTGTCTGTGTGGTTATTAAAAATATAAAATAAACAAGTTATTTCTTAACAGTTACTAAGGGATTGATACGAAATAACATATTTAATAATCTATATGAACTATGTGTCTGTGTGGTTATTAAAAATATAAAATAAACAAGTTATTTTGTAACAGTTTATAAGTTCAAAGTTAATTATCTATAAGGTGTTCCGGATTGCAAAGCATCATTGACCGAAACATAAAACGTTATATTTAAACACATTACGTTTTATAATTGTATTTTAAATAGTTAAAAAAAGTTGATTTCGATTAAAACTATGTATTAAAAGCCACAATAACTCCAAGTTTTGCTGCTTACATTTTTTTCCAGACTTTTCGTCTCTGCGAGGCAAACGTCATTGCGAGGCACACGTCATTGCGAGGTACGAAGCAAAAGCAAGAAGCAAATCGTCACTACGAGGCACGAAGTAGCTGACTCGTTAAAACCGGTTCGGGTTTGAGATTACTTACCACTTCGTTCCTCGTGGTCGTAATGACGCAAAGCGTATGAGTAGGCTAGCGACAAATTTTTAATACAAGGTTCCGGACAATAATGATTGCAAAGTCGAAACAGCTTGGGCATTGACTTGTAATTTTTAATTCGTAATATTATGCAACTTTTTTACAGAGAAATCGGAAACGGGAAAAATATTGTCATTCTACACGGTTTATATGGTTCGTCAGACAATTGGTGGACTATTGCCAGAAATTTATCTGAAGAATTTAAGGTAATATTGCCGGATTTGAGAAATCACGGTTCATCACCACATTCAGAGGTGTTTAATATTCAGGCTATGACGCAGGATTTGAAAGAGTTATTTGATTATTTAAAAATCAAAAAATCTTTTTTAATCGGGCATTCTCTCGGTGGTAAAACTGCTTTGGAGTTTGCTTCATTATATCCGGAGATGGTTACCAAACTTGTGATTATTGATATTGCTCCTAAAAATTACGATAAAAAGGACTTTGAAGAACACAACAATCACCAAAAAATTATAAATTATCTTTCAAAAATTGATTTGTCTTGCTACTCAAACAGAACAGACGCTATAAATGATTTGCAGAAAATTGACCCGACAGGAAGCCTATTTTTTTTTATGGCTAAAAATATTAAAAGAAATCCTGACGGAAAATTAGAATGGAAGATTAACTTAAAAGCTATTGCTGACAATTTGTCTTGTTTGATGAACGATTTTTCTGCCGACCTGACAAAAATTGCATGTCCTGTGTTATTTATAAAAGCTGAAAATTCAAATTATCTGACAAATGAAGACTTTGAATTTATAAAAGACAAAATTAAAAATGTGGAATTCAAAATTATTCCTAACGCATCGCATTGGGTGCATTCCGAAAAACCTTTGGAATTAGTCGATTCTATAAAAACTTTTATTTTACCTTAAATCCGTAAGTCTATACTTATATATCTGAAATTCAGTCAGGTGA